>JAGZLX010000051.1 GCA_018364485.1 Granulicatella adiacens | reverse complement strand
ATTCAACTGAAAATAAATTCTAATCAAAGAGGACTTCCAAAATTATTTGGAAGTCCTTTTCTATGTCTTTTTATTATTGTGTTAATGAACTGTAATCAAAGTTTGCTAAAACAGCCTTCACTTCTTGGTCAGTATCTCCTAAAAGCGCTGAACCGTTACTTGTGCGATCCACAAGCGTTAAGTCCATTGGTCTCACAACTTTAGTTTCGCCGTTTCCAGCAACAATCGTATATTCGCTAGTTGAAGTGATTTCTCCACCTAAGAATACGACACGATGTGGTTTTGTTTTCAATTCACGTAAAACCATGAGTCCACGTTTTGCACGTGTGAGCATTGAGATTTCAAATACATTGAATCGTTTCACAGCCCCACGCTGTGTTGTAAGGAATGCAGAAACAACTTTATGTTCTAATGAGTAAACCATCGCTCCCGCAACAAAATCTTCTTTACGAAGGTTGATTGCTTTCACGCCGCTGGCTACTGTACCAACGACTGGAATTTCGCTTAATTCATAGCGTAAACCAAATCCACAATGCGTTACGATAAATACTTCTAAGCCTTCTGGATTTGTCACAACTACTTTCACTACTTCATCAGTCGTAGTCTTAAGTTTCATCGCGTTACTTGTACGAGTCTTGTATCCTCGGTACGTGGTAAACTCATTGAATAACGTTTGTTTCACTAAGCCTTCTTTTGTAAAGAAGACAACCGTCCAATCTTTATAAGTGTCATCACTATCTTTAGCTTTAACGAATCCAGTTAAAATAACTTCGTTGCTGCCTAAAGAAATAGACTGGCTTAAGTGGTTTCCGACATCTTTCCATTTCGCTTCTGGGATTTCATGCACTGGTAAGTGTAAGTAATTTCCTTTAGAAGTAAATAAAATTAAGTTGTCTAGCGTAGAAGCTTTTTGGCAAAGGACCACTTCATCGCCTTCACGCATTCCATTTTCTTCTGGAGCGCTTGAAGCAAATGAACGTGGGCTAACACGTTTGTAGTACCCTTGTTTAGTAGCAACAACATACACTTCTTCTTCAGTGACTAATACTTCAGTTTCAATCTTAATCTCTTCGATTTCTGCTTGAATTTGCGTTAAACGAGGAGTTGCATATTTCTTCTTCAAATCACGTAGTTCACTCTTCATCACTTGAAGAAGTGTTTTTTCAGATTTTAAGATACTTAAGAATGTCGCGATTTGCTCATTTAAATCAAGCTTCTCATTTTGAAGGATTGTAATATCCGTATTCGTTAAACGATACAATTGTAAGCTTACAATTGCTTCTGCTTGAATCATTGTGAAGTCGTATGTCTCCACTAAACGTTCTTTCGCATGTTTCTTATCTTTACTGTTACGGATTAAGGCGATTACTTCATCTAGAATCGATAAAGCCTTCATCAAACCGTCTACGATATGTAGACGATCTTGAGCTTTCTTCAAATCATACTGTGTACGTCTTGTAATCACTTCTTTTTGGAAGTTGATATACGAAGTTAGAATTGTTTTTAATCCTACTTGTACTGGGCGGCGTTCATCGATAGCCACCAAATTGAAGTTATAATTGACTTGTAAGTCTGTATTCTTCAATAAGTAGTTTAGAATGCCTTCTGCATTGGCCTCTTTCTTCAATTCAACAACGATTTGAAGCCCTGTACGGTCAGATTCGTCCCTTACTTCAGCAATACCGTCAATCTTCTTATTCAAGCGAATTTCATCAATCTTCTTCACTAATAAAGCTTTGTTTACTTCATATGGAATTTCAGAAATGATTATTTGTGTTTTACCGCCTTTAATTGGTTCAATCTTCGTTTTCGAACGAATAACCACTTTACCGCGTCCGGTTTCATACGCTTGTTCCAATTCCTCAATCCCCTGGATAATTCCTCCTGTCGGGAAATCAGGGCCTTTAACGAATTGCATTAATTCTTTCACAGTCGCTTTAGGATGGTCAATTGCATGAATGGTTGCGTCAATCACTTCTCCTAAGTTATGCGTTGGAATTTCTGTAGCATAACCGGCTGAAATCCCAGTAGCTCCATTTACAAGGAGGTTAGGATAACGAGCAGGAAGTACGGTTGGTTCTTCTTCTGTATCATCAAAGTTTAATACGAATTCAACGGTTTGCTTATCTAGATCTCTCAGTAATTCTTCTGAAATTTTAGAAAGACGAGCTTCCGTATAACGCATCGCAGCAGCTGGGTCTCCGTCCATACTACCGTTATTCCCGTGCATTTCAATTAATACATCACGAAGCTTCCAATCTTGACTCATACGAACCATTGCTTCATAAACTGAAGAGTCACCGTGTGGGTGGAAATTACCGATTACGTTACCGACTGTTTTAGCCGATTTACGGAATTGTTTATCGCTAGTATTTCCATCGATAGACATCGCATATAAAATACGGCGTTGTACTGGTTTTAAACCATCACGGATATCAGGAAGAGCACGGTCTTGGATAATGTATTTTGAATAACGTCCAAATCGGTCGCCCATTACATCTTCCAGATTCAATTCTTGAATATCTTGAATTTGACTCATACTATTCCTCCTCTCCTAGTAACGACAATTGTTCTACATGATCAATTGTTGCTTCTTTTTTCTTAACTGATGGTTTCTTTTCTTCTTTTTTCGAACTAGCGGTTGTGCTAATGGCATTTACGTCTGATTCTAAAATGCTCTTATCTTCTTCTAGACCAAACTCAACGTGACGTTCAATCCACTTACGACGAGGTTCAACTTTATTCCCCATCAATGTGCTGACACGACGTTCTGCTTGTGCTTTATCGTCGATCACAACACGTATTAACGTTCTTGTATCTGGGTTCATGGTCGTATCCCATAATTGGTCAGCGTTCATTTCCCCAAGACCTTTATAACGTTGTAATAAGTAACCTTTTCCGACTAATTTAGTCTTCTCTTCAAGTTCTTTTTCTGTCCACGCATACTCAACGACTTGTTTCTTACCTGTCCCTTTAGAAATCTTATATAAAGGAGGTAATGCAAGATATACTTTTCCTGCTTCAATCAATGGTTTCATATAACGATAGAAGAATGTTAACAGCAAGACTTGAATGTGGGCACCATCGGTATCCGCATCGGTCATAATGACAATCTTGTCATAGTTACAGTCTTCAATCTTGAAGTCACTACCAACACCAGCACCAATCGTATAAATAATTGTATTAATTTCTTCGTTCTTAAGAATGTCTGAAATCGATGCTTTTTCTGTATTGATTACTTTACCACGTAATGGAAGAATCGCTTGGAACTTACGGTCACGACCTTGTTTAGCAGAACCACCGGCAGAGTCCCCCTCTACTAAGTAAAGCTCATTCTTCTTAGGATTCTTGCTTTGCGCAGGCGTTAATTTACCAGAAAGAAGTGTTTCCTTCTTCTTACCCTTCTTACCATTACGGCTTTCTTCACGGGCTTTACGACTCGCCTCACGCGCTTCACGTGCTTTAATGGCTTTACGAATTAATTCCTGTGCAATTTCACCATTCTCCGTTAAGAAGAATCCTAATTGCTCAGAAATCGTATTATCTACAATCCCACGTGCAGAAGGTGTTCCTAATTTATCTTTTGTTTGTCCTTCGAATTGTAGGATTTCTTCAGGAATACGAAGCGAAATAATTGCTGTTAACCCTTCACGGACATCGCTACCTTCAAGGTTTTTATCTTTATCTTTTAATAGTCCAACTTTACGTGCGTATTCGTTAAATGCTTTCGTTAAGGCACTCTTCATTCCCACTTCATGAGTACCACCGTCTTTTGTACGTACGTTGTTAACGAAAGATAAAATCGTTTCTGAATAGCCATCGTTATATTGGAACGCGAATTCAGTTTCAACACCATCCACTGTGCTATCAAAATCAACTACAGGAGATAATGTATCTTTTTCTTCATTTAAATATTGGATGAAATCACGAATTCCTTCTTCATAATGGAAAGTTTCAGATTCACCTGTACGTTCATCAGTCAATACAATTGTAAGACCTTTTAATAAGAATGCAGATTCTCTTAAACGTTCTGCTAATGTTTCATACGACCAGTTCGTCGTAGAGAAAGTCTTATCACTTGGTAAGAAAGTTACTGAAGTTCCAGAACCGCGTCGGCTTGTTTTCTCTTTCTTAACCGTTCCTACAGGTTCTCCACCGTTTTTGAACGACTGTTTGTATAAAGTACCGTCACGTAACACTTCTACTGTTAACCAATCTGATAACGCGTTAACAACAGACGCCCCAACACCGTGGAGACCACCTGATGTTTTATAGCCACCTTGGCCGAATTTACCACCTGCATGCAGTACAGTAAAAATAACTTGAATCGTTGGAATTCCAGAAGCGTGTTTCCCAGTAGGCATCCCACGACCATTATCTTTTACAGTAAGCGATTGGTCCTTATGAATTGTAACTTCAATTTTTGTTGCATAACCTGATAAAGCTTCATCGACTGCATTATCCACAATCTCGTAAGCTAAATGATGAAGTCCACGGTGATCCGTTGATCCAATATACATCCCTGGACGTTTACGAACAGCTTCAAGGCCTTCTAAAACCTGAATCGCATCATCATTATATTGATTCGTTACTTTGCTCATTTAATACGCTCCTTTTTTTGTCATCTTATCTATAATACTTGTTTTTAGCGATTTTCGCAAGATTTCTCCTTAGAAACAGCGTTAAATTAACCTTTCTCATCCGTTGTATAGACAGCACCTTTTATGTTAAACTGTCACTAGACTGTTTTAAGGAGAAATAGACTTATGTCATTTACTTTTATCATAGGCGCTCTTGTAGCGTACCTACTCGGGTCTATTCCATCTGGATTATGGATTGGACAAACATTCTTTCAAAAAGATATCCGCGAATTTGGTAGCGGGAATTTAGGATCTACAAATGCGTTCCGCGTTCTTGGTCCAAAAGCAGGTTCTGTTGTGTTATTTTGTGATGTGTTCAAAGGATCTCTAGCAACAATTCTTGCAATGACCGTCTTCAAACAACCAAGTATTTCACCGCTTTGGATTGCATCTTTTGCTGTGATTGGTCACACTTTCCCACTCTTTGCATCATTCAAAGGTGGTAAAGCAGTTGCGACTTTTGCAGGAATGATTTTAGCCTATCAACCACTCTTATTATTATATGGATTGATTATTTTCCTAGTGTTACTTGCAATCACACGTATGGTTAGTTTGACTGCAATGGTGACTATTTCTTTAGGTGTTCTCTTATCACTACTCTTTAACGATTGGGTGTTAACAGCATTTACACTTGCCATTGATATTTTCATCATTTATCGTCACAGAGCTAACATTCAACGAATTCTTAATGGAACTGAAAATAAAGTCCCAATGCCATGGGATAAGAAAAATAAAGACACTAAGTAAATCTTAGTGTCTTTTCTTTTTATTCGAATACAAATGTCGCACATGATTGATATGGTGTATCTTTAGTGATTCGGAGAATATTATTCTTTTCTTCTAGATTTAAGGTAGTCTCACTTGCTAAGTCCGGATAACCATCCCATGGTTCAAAACAGATAAATGGTGAGTCATCTGGCATTGTCCAAACTCCAACGGCTTCGATTCCATTTAAATAAACCGTTACACTTCTCTTTCCTTTAGGAGAATACAATTTTCCTTTAAAATGAGGATCTTTTGATTTAAATAACAATACATCATTTGTAAATAAATCATGATGCAATGCAAAATCTCCTTCGGTAAACGGAACTCCCTCTAAAGATGATAGATAAGGGATTTCTAGCTCCAATTTTGATATAGGAGCTTCACTCTCTAATTGAATATGATAATCTCCAAAAGTAAGCCCTTCTTCAAGAGGAACTGCAAATGCAGGATGACCTCCAATTGCAAAGAATAATTCAGGACTTGTAGTTGATATGCTATAAGTCATCTTTAATGCATTATTCTCTAAAGAATATTGAAGTCTTAATTCAAACTCAAATGGATACTCCTCTTCAATCATTTTGTCTGTTAACAAGAATGTCGCAAAGTTTTCTCCTTGTTCTTCTAAAAGAAAAGCATAATCTCTAGCAAATCCATGCTTTCTAGCCGGGTATGTCTTTCCTTCATATACAAATGAATTCTCTCTAATGGCTCCAATATTTGGAAAAAGAATTGGAGATTGCTTATTCCAATGGATTCCATCTGGTTGATACATATATTCTGTATTTGTTTCTTTTGAAATAACTGAAGTGAGTTCTGCTCCAAACAGCTTAATTCCAACTTTTAAGTACTCATTTTCAATAAAGATGTTTTCCATAATCATCGCCTCAATTTACGCGTGTTTTAATTCTGATAATAGTGAAGACTTAATATTTTCATTCTTAATTTTAATATAAGTCCCTTTCGTACCTAAACTTCTGCTTTCGATAATACCAGCTGATTCAAGTTTACGGATAGCGTTCACGATAACTGTACGAGTGATATGGTATTCTTGAGCAATTTTAAGAGCAGTGAAACGCAAATCCATACCATCGAATAGACCCACGATTACTTTGATGGCTTCTAATTCACTGTAAGACAATGAGCTGAGCGCGAGGTGAACGTTTTGTTGCTCACGTTTTTCTTGCTCAATCTTGCGAGTATACCAATGAAGCATTTCTGTTCCGATTACTGTAGCTGCGTGCTCCGCCAAGATTAAATCATCTGTAGAGAAAGGTTGGCCTTCTTTCCCCATTACAACGAACCCTAGCTGTTTTCCTGAAGCAAAAATAGGAATTACAGTAGTCATCGCTTCTTGGAAGTTATCATGCAGTTCAACAGGGAAAATTGTTAAGTTATCTGTTACTGGAATATTTTCCTTTGTGAACTTTAAGGTCGTCAATTCTTTCATATAAAAGTCCGGAAATTGACGATTATCCTTATACTCTTTCATACGATCGTTGTTCACTTGGAACTCATCATGAATACCAAGCATTCTCCCATCGATTGAAGCAATATATAAATCGACTTTGAGCAAAGATCCTAAGATTTCCGTCAACTTATTAAATGGTAAGTCAGCAGTTTCTGAGTCTCTCCACACGTTGTCGTATTGCACAATCTCGTTTATTTTTCGTAAATCAGCTAATATTGTACGCACAAGTGTATTCTCCTTTTTTATAAAATGTATTTCGTTAAATCTTGATTCTCACGAATCGCATTTAGTTTACTTTCAACATATTGTTCTGTAATTTGAATGCTTCCCATTTGCATAGATGGCGCTTCAAATAACAATTCTTCAAGTACTGTTTCTAAAATCGTATGAAGACGACGAGCACCGATATTTTCCATTGTGCTGTTTACTTCAAAAGCAATTTCAGCTAGTTTGGATACTGCTTCTTTAGTAAAGATAACTTCCACATTTTCAGTTGCTAGCAATGCTTTGTATTGTTTAAGCAATGCATTCTTAGGTTCTGTTAATATACGTTCAAAGTCTTCTTTTGATAAATCTTGTAATTCAACACGAATTGGGAAACGTCCTTGCAATTCTGGCATTAAATCACTTGGTTTAGCAACGTGGAAGGCACCAGATGCGATAAATAATATATGATCTGTGTTAATCACACCATACTTCGTATTCACTTGGCTTCCTTCAACAATCGGTAAGATGTCACGTTGAACCCCTTCACGAGAAACTTCTCCCCCGTTATGTCCCTTAGCAGCAATCTTATCAATCTCATCAATAAAGATAATTCCTGAAGTTTCGGCTAGCTTCAACGCTTCTGCATGCATATCTTCTTGATTGATTAAATGATTAGCTTCTTCTTCTGTTAATAGTTCTAAAGCCTCTTTAACCGTAACAGTACGGCTAATTTTCTTTTTCGGAGTCATTTGATCAAGAACCGATTGAATTTGCATCATTTGTTCCATTTGGTTTCCAGAACCCGCCATACGCATTGGTTTCTCTGTTAATTCAATCGTCACTTCTTTAGAATCAAGAACACCATTTCTTAATTGTTGCTCAATATCACGTCGTTTTTGGGCAATCTCTTCTGTGACTTCTTCTTTCATCTCAGGTTCAATACCAGGATTTTGGATTCCCATTTGTTGGAACATACTAAAGAGTGAATCTTGTTGCGGATTTGATACCTTCTTCATGATTCCTGGTTTTAAAATCTTAGCAAGACGTTTCACGGCCTTATCAAAAGCTTGCGGTTTCACTTCTTCTTGTTTTAATTTTGTTACGATTTGAATCGCATTTTCTACTAAATCACGAACCATCGATTCCACATCACGTCCAACATAACCCACTTCAGTGAATTTAGTCGCTTCAACTTTTGCAAATGGTGCATCAACTAATTTCGCAAGACGACGAGCTAATTCAGTTTTACCTACCCCAGTAGGTCCAATCATCAATAAATTCTTTGGTGTCACTTCTTTTTTCATTTCTTCGTCTAATAATAAACGACGGTAACGATTTCGAAGAGCCACCGCTAAAGCACGTTTAGCATCGTGTTGACCAACGATAAATTGATCTAATTCGGACACCACTTCTCTTGGTGTTTTACTAATATTTTCTTGCATACAACCACTTCCTTACGCTAACGTTTCAGTAATGATATTATCGTTTGTAAAAATATCAATTTCTGAAGCGATTTTTAAACTTTCACGAACGATATCTTCTGCTGTTAAACTCGAATCTCCAAATCTTAGGAGCCCTCTAGCAGCTGCTAAAGCGAAGTTTCCACCAGAACCAATTGTTAGAATTCCATCGTCTGGTTCAATAACTTCACCTGTTCCTGAAACAAGGAGAACTTGTTCTTTATTCATCACGATTAACATCGCTTCTAATTTTTGTAAACCACGGTCACTTCTCCATTGTTTTGCCATTTCAATAGCAGCACGTTGTAAGTTCCCTTTAAATTGTTTGAGTTTATCTTCAAACATTTCTTCTAAAGTGATTGCATCTGCAACGCCACCCGCAAATCCAACAAGTACTTGATTGTCGAAAATACGACGGATTTTACGAGCGGTTCCTTTCATAATCACTTTTTCACCCATTGTTACTTGGCCGTCACCAGCCATCGCCACTTGGTTATCTTTTTTTACTGCACAAATTGTAGTCATGATTTTCCTCCATTGTTCTTATTAAAGGCACTTGCATCAAATTCACTCTTCCCAGCTTTAGACCTTGGAAAATATAATTGGTAATTTTGTTGAAGAGCTTCTTTTGTCACATGTGTATAAATTTGAGTCGAACTAAGACTTACGTGTCCTAGAAGTTCTTGCACTGTTCTCATATCCGCACCGTTATTTAACAAATGAGTCGCAAACGTGTGTCTAAGCATATGCGGATGAATTTTAAGTGTCAGACCACTTTCTTGGATGAGTTTTTCTAAAATATAACGAACCCCATTAGTCGTCAGTGGATCGCCTAAATGATTCACGAAAACGTAGGAATGGTCCTTACGTTCTTTCGCCATCAAGTCTTTGCGTCCTTCTTCAAGATACGTTTCTAAGGCCGTCCTTGCAAAGTCACCAATCGGAACATAGCGTTCTTTAGAACCTTTACCAATGACGAGAATAATGCTATTTTCAAGGTCTAATTGCTCAAGAGTTAAATTCGTTAACTCACTGACACGCATACCTGTAGCATATAATACTTCTACTAGAGCTTTATTACGTTGGTCTAAAGACTGATTTCCATCGATTGAATCAATAAATTTTTCGATTTCATCCTCATAAAAGAATTCAGGCAGACGCATTTTACCCTTCTTGTAACTGATAGACGCAAAAGGATTTGTTTCTACGATGCTTCTTTCGACAAGAAAATGAAAAAACGAACGTAAACTCGAAAGAAAACGAGAAATACTCGAACGGTTATAGTTTTCGCGGTGCAATACACCAAGATAAATTCGAACATCAACGACCGTGACATCATTCCAAGAATGAATTGGAACTTCTGTCAAATAGTCATAAAAATGTTGAATATCACGGTCATACGCATGAATCGTCTCTGGCGAATAACGTCGTTCAACTTTTAAATACGTTAAAAAATCTTGCATTTCGTTCTTCATCGTCTTCCTCCTATCGTTAACTTTATCACAGAAAGCACTTTCTTACAACCGAATTGTCAAAATTATTACGACAATTAAAGTAAATTTAACATTTAGGATACGAGGAAAAGCGTTATGAAACGAATCACTGGAGACAAACACCGCAAAGGACTCGGAACGAGTCGTGTGGATGTTTGTCGAAGTGGACGTCGTTTCTGCTTTTCCGAGTTCAACTTTTCAGGATGTGAGAAAAGGCGGTTATAGGCGATGACGGTTCGCAGGTTAGCCGTAAGCGACTGTTTACAGTCGTGCAGACTAACCTCAAAAGGCTTGAGCCTATGCCTTTTCGAACTCAACTCCACTGGATACGAGACATCACCCTCAGAAAAAGAACGTCAATAAACCACTGCGAATAAATCAACACGCTGATATAATACGCGCAAAAAAGAGCACCTAGATTCTTCTAAGTGCTCTTTGTCTTTATTTTTGAATAGCTTCTTTATAATCACAGTTACTACATGCAATTTGTTTTCCACTGCGACCTTTTTTCTCTACTAAGTAGTGGTCACATTTTGGACAATTGCGTCCAATTGGTTTATCCCATGATACAAATTCGCATTCAGGATAACGATCACAACCGTAGAACAAACGATTCTTCTTCGATTTACGTTCGATGACTTTCCCTTTTCCACATGTTGGGCAAGTAATGCCAATATCTTTTACGATGGCTTGCGTATGGTGACATTCTGGGAAGTTGCTACAAGCGTAGAATTTACCAAAACGACCTAATTTGATGACCATTGGATGTCCGCATTTTTCACAGTTAAATCCAGCTGGTTCATCTTTAATCTGAACTTTCTCGATTTCAACTTCTGCTTTATCCACTTCAACCTTGAATGGTTGGTAGAACTTATCGATGACTTGTACCCATTCTTCTTTTCCTTCTTCAACAAGGTCGAGATTATCTTCCATTGAAGCAGTGAAATGAGTATCGACAATATTTGGGAAATATTGTTCAATCATTTGATGAACTACATAGCCAAGTTCAGTTGGTTCAAAACGCTTAGAAACTAATTTAACGTAATAACGCTTTTGGATCGTTTCGATTGTTGGCGCGTATGTTGACGGACGACCCACACCAATTTCTTCTAATGTTTTAATTAAAGTCGCTTCAGAATAACGTGCAGGTGGTTGCGTGAAATGTTGTTCAGGATTTAGTTTAGCTAATTGAACTTCATCTCCAACTTGCATTTCAGGAAGGACATTTCCTTTTTTCGCTTCTGCATTATCTTGGTAAACTTTTTGATACCCAGCGAACTTAATCGTTGACCCGTTCGCTTTAAACACATGGTTATTTTGTTCTAAATCAACCTGTACAGTGTCATAGACCGCTGCAGTCATTTGACTAGCTACAAAGCGGTTCCAAATCAAGGTGTAGAGCTTGAGCTGGTCCTTGTCGAGGTACTTGGCAATGCTCTCAGGAGTATTGAAGACGCTGGATGGACGAATCGCTTCGTGGGCATCTTGGGCACCAGAAGCATTTTTCACGCGGCTTCCATGCTTGGAATATTTCTCACCGAAGCGATCCACGATAAAGTTCGCTGCCTCATTTTGCGCAACTGGACTGATCCGTGTAGAATCGGTACGCATATAGGTAATC
>JAGZLX010000050.1 GCA_018364485.1 Granulicatella adiacens | reverse complement strand
GCTCTCGTTCGACTTGCATGTATTAGGCACGCCGCCAGCGTTCGTCCTGAGCCAGGATCAAACTCTCATGAAAAATTTGAATTTTCATGAGCTTTGAAAGCTCATTTTAATTACTGACTTATTGTATCTCTTTAAGAGATAAGAAATTGTTGTTTCTTCATTCATTGAATGAAGTCCCTACACATTTGGTTTGTCTTCTTTGTTCAGTTTTCAAAGGTCAATCGTTGTTTTTCAACAACTTCTATATCCTATCACAGGACATTTTTACTGTCAACAGATTTCATGTAACTTTTTCAAAGTTTTTTTGAAACTGTTTTATAAGCGAACGTTCGCTCAACAGTGATATTAATTTATCATAACTGATTATCAATTTCAACCGATTTGATTCGTTTTTCAAAAACTTTTTTTATTTCTTAAAAAAACATACCTACGTCCGATTTCTTCTATATAAATTCATCTCGATATCTTTACAATTTCAGAGAACGCTCGTATAATTATGGATGTAAGACGCCGAAATAGCTCAGTTGGCAGAGCAACGCACTCGTAACGCGTAGGTCGCAGGTTCGACCCCTGTTTTCGGCATACGAAAAGCACTTAAGAGTCCTATAAAATAAGACTTTTAAGTGCTTGTTTTACGTTTTTGCGCCATAATTTTTTCCATTTTCATAGATTTTCTCTTACATTGTCATATTCTGATTCTACTACTCTTAAACTCAATTATAACGACGACACGCTACTAGGTAAACTAAGCAATGTATTAGACAACGAAGAAAAGACTTTAAAGCTTATTATTCTATCTATAGAATTAATAGATAAACCATTCATTGCTTTTAAAAATGGAAATGTATTATATAGAAGTATTCTAGTCTTTAAGAGAAAAACTCATTGAGCTCAACTTAGAAAATCACGATGAAGAATTCGAGGATTGGCATTAAACAAACTAAAAAAGCGATAGAAATTTTCTATCGCTTTTTGTATTTTATTTTTTATTGAATTTGTTTAAAATCCACAACAGGATACATGCACCTACAACTGATACTATTACACTATGAAGATTTAAACCTGTAACTTCATATCCACCGAAGAAGTTAAATACTGCTCCTCCGATAAAAGCACCAACAATACCAGTAAAGATATTTGCTACCGCACCCATAGATTCATTTTTATTCATAATAATACTTGCGATCCATCCAGAGAATGCGCCAAGTACTAACCAAGATATAATACCCATTTAATTCACTCCTTTAAATAATAAAAAGATAGCACGGCATTCAGCCGTACTATCCTTAGTAAATATAATTATACGACTATTTTTCTTCAGATTTAGAATCAAGCGCGTCTTTAGCTTTTTCAACTAATTCACTCGCAACATCTTTAACATCTGAAGCAATTTCTTTAGCTTTTCCAACAGCTTGGTCTAAAAGACCTTCTGCTTTTGTAGAGTCGTCGTTAGTAACTTCTCCCACAACTTCCTTTGCTTTTCCTTTAACCTTATCTGTAAATCCTTTATCTGTCATAATAAATCTCCCTTTCTGTTTGGTATTTACACCTTTAATTATACATTAAAATAACTCTAAAACAATGTATCTGCTTACATTCACAAAAAGAGCCATTTTTTCAGTAATCTTCGTTTCAACATATTCAAAGTATTCTTTTGCTTTATTTTCTAATTTTTCTTTATAGTCTAACGCCTTTTCTCCTCCAGAAGTTGGATTAATAATTAGCATTGCTTTTTTCATAAAAGTTATCTCCTTATAATCATTCTCAATTTTACTAATCTAGAAATAGATATATTATCTTTTGAGACGTTTAGGCTATTATAGCATAGGTATTAAATCGTATTATTATCGCACAACTTATTATTGATAATGACTTTTGTCCCATATTACTTTTTACCAAAGAAAAGCTTTATTAAGAAAAGCCTATTATATCGAAACTTTCTCAATATATTTTTATCATAAAAAAACCTGTTTTCAGCATACTTATTATCTTTTTTCTTTCTTATATATGTAGAAAAAAAACGGTTGAGTATTACTCAACCGTTTTTCTTTGGACTAATTCAATAATCTTCAATACAACGTCGCTTGCTTTTTGCATGCTTTCGAGAGTTACGAATTCGTATTGTCCATGAAGGTTCTCTGCTCCGGTAAATAAGTTTGGAGTTGGAATTCCTTTATAGGTAATAATACATCCATCTGTTCCTCCACGGAATGGTTGAATGTCTGGCGTGATGCCACATTCTTTATAAGCCTCAATCGCTACTTCAACTGAAGTCATATCGTCTTTTAAGATTTCGTACATATTATAGTACTCATCGTAAATCGTGCATTCGATACGAGGCACATCATACGTTGCGTTTTGCGCATCGACGATTTGTTGGAACTGCGCTTTTCTCTCTTCGAATTTCTCCATCGAGTGATCGCGAATAATATATTCCAACTCAACCTTACCGATGTCACCTGCTTGTTTCGATAACATAAAGTAGCCTTCGTACCCACTCGTACGTTCAGGCACTTCGGCTTCTGGCATGCGTGCAAATAGTTTTGCCGCTTCTGCCAAAGCATTCACCATCACATCTTTAGCTTGCCCTGGGTGAACACTTGTCCCATGAATCGTCACCACTGCACGAGCTGCATTGAACGTTTCATATTCTAACTTCCCTACGACTCCACTATCTAAAGTGTAGGCAAATTTTGCAGGCATACGCTCCGCTTTGAAACGGTGCGCGCCTTTTCCGATTTCTTCATCCGGACCAAACGCTAACCAAATATCGCCATGCGGAGTTTCTGGATGCGCCATTAAATACAAGCAAGCTTCTAACACCGAAACAAGACCCGCTTTATCGTCGGCACCTAGTAATGTCGTTCCATCAGTTGTAATTAACGTTTCGCCAATGTAGTTCTTCAAACTTGGGAACTCACTGACCGTCATTACTAAATTCTTTTCAGGGTTCAACACCACATCTTCTCCGTTATAATTCGCGTGAATTTGTGGATTGATATTTTCAGCATTGAAATCTGCGGTATCGACGTGGGCAATAAACCCAATCGCAGGCACCGTACTTCCTTCTTCCAAGTTACTTGGGAGGAGCGCCACTAAATAGCTGTCCTCTGGATCGAGTTCTACTTTTTGAAAGCCGTACTCCACTAACTCGCCACGAAGCATTTCTAAAAATTCCCATTGACTCTTTGTCGTAGGAATCGTTGTTGATTTTAAATCACTACGCGTATTGATTTTCGCATAGCGAATAAATCGTTCTAACATTGTAGGATACATGTTAATAAGAGTCATCTTCTTTCACTTGGTGGAACTCTAAGTCTGCAATTGTTTCACGACCGAACATTTCAATTGCAACTTTAATTTTTTGTTTTTCGTGGTCAAGTTCTACTACTTTACCGCTCATATCATTGAAGGCACCTTCTGTAATGATGACGTAGTCTCCAACAGAAACGTGTAAATCAACTGGAGCGTGAACTTTTTCACCGATACGTCCTAAGATAGCTTCTACTTCTTCTGGTAATAATGGAGATGGCTTTGAACCTGCACCGTGTGAACCAACGAAACCAGTTACGCCTGGAGTGTTACGAACGACATACCATGCTTGGTCTGACATGACCATTTCAACTAATACATAACCAGGGAAAGTTTTTTCAACAGTCGTTTTAGTTTTACCGTCTTTTACTTCTACTTCCTCTTCTTCAGGTGAAATCACGCGGAAGATATTTTCTTCCATACCCATGCTTTGGATACGTGATAATAGATTTGATTTCACTTTATTCTCATAACCTGAATAAGTGTGCAATACATACCATTCTTTTTCCATTGATACTCCTCCTTGAGTGTTGACAACATTTTTCCATACAAAAAAACCTTCATAAGCGAAGGTTTTTTCAACTGCTCTTAGTATATCACTAATCACTTTAAAGTACTATTATTTTATAAGGAATGTAATGAGTTGATGAATTCCATAGTCCACTACTGCAAAGAAGCATAGTGCAGCAATCACTGTCATAATTACTGTGATTGTATATTTGTTAACTTCTTTACCTGTTGGCCAAGTTACTTTTTTCATCTCTTTAATAACATTTGATAAAAAACGCATTCCGAATCTCCTCTTCCTTTTATTTTGTTTCGCGATGTAGTGTTTGTTTGTTGCAATACTTGCAGAATTTTTTAATTTCTAGACGTTCTACTCGTCGGTTTTGTCCAAGCGTAATCGTGTAGTTTCTTGAACCACATACGCTACAAGCTAACGCCGCTTTTTTCTGAGCCATATTTTTCACTACTTTCTATAAATCCATATCTATTTCATCATAAGGAAATGAACCTGCTTTGTCAAGTACACACTAAGTTCTTTCCTATATAAAACCTTCTCCTAGAAGAGATAAAAAAGGCCGGAACTCTTTCCAGCCTCTTCTTACTATTTTCTACGTCTTACTAATAATTTATTCTTCAAGCTCACGGCTTTTGGTGCCCATGTATGGAACATTTCAAACCAGAACTTCGAAATCGGCATATCAAATTCACCGATATATTCCACTAACTCAGGATCAAACGATTGCTTGAATCCGTTAATACCACCGTGATGTTCTTGGTCTTCAGAAACTCCGAAGAAGTCAAACGAACGAATGCCTTTTTCATCATAAAGAGTTTGCATGATCCAATACACAAGCGCTTTGTTCGCATTCAATCCACCATTGTCAGTGATGTTCGCGCCATATAAGTAGTACGCTTTATCTAAGTACGTTACAACAAACGCTCCGCTGACGACTTTCCCTTCTGGATACTGTTCTAAGTCACCTTTCACGCGTTCGATTTCTTTTTCGTATTTAGCAATGTTGACTTTTAATGATTCAATTTGCTTTTGAACATTCTCGATACGTTTTGGATTATTCAATGTTTCCAATTGTCCTGTTAACTTATCGAATTCTTTTTGCGCTGTTTCTAAGCGGTTTGTCGCAAATGCTAATTGCACATTGTAGTCCACTTTCGCAAAGTATAAATCTACCATGCCTTTAGGATGAAGGTGTTGGTACATTGTTGTTAAATACTCGATACTACGCGCCACGTATTGATCACGCTCAGCCGTAATCTTATTTAACTCATCATAGATTGGCATATCTTCAAGTGTTCCCTTGTAGCAAACAACCCCTTGTTTC
Organism: Granulicatella adiacens; assembly: GCA_018364485.1. GTDB lineage: Bacteria > Bacillota > Bacilli > Lactobacillales > Aerococcaceae > Granulicatella > Granulicatella adiacens_A. The sequence continues at coordinate 7,247 of JAGZLX010000050.1, read as the reverse complement.
TTCGCTACATTCACTTTATAACGTTCTTTCTTATTGAACGTTTCGACGATACCTTTCCCTTCGTCTTTCAACGGTAAAATCATTGTTAAACGTGGTTGAATTCCATCAAACCCTAAGTCCATTGGGCGTTCTACGAATCCAGCCGCCAAAATGTTTTTGCGGTATTCTTCGTTATTGAATCCACCTTCAACCATTTCGAACTTATTTGTCCATTCACGCCATTGTAATTCTGGGTCAATCTTCAAACCAAATGCATTTTTAGTTTTCAAATACACTTTTAAAGTCGCAAAGACTGATTTTAATTGTTCAGCATTTGTATAGTCGGTTACGATTCCGCGCGGTGCATATGCTAAATATTTATTCACACCTGGTAATTTACGATAAAGAATCATCGCAGCCGCAACAGGTTCATGATTATCAGACATGACAAGAAGCACGTCTCTGGTCCATGAGCCATCTGTCTTCACTTCGCCCCATTCAGGCGTTTGAAAAACTGTTCGGTTAGCTTGAGTTTCCATAAAAGCATGATACTCTTCTAACGCATTCGACATCTCTTTTATATACATGTGAGCACTCTCTTTCCTTTTTACGTTTCCTTACCAGTATTACATTTTCAGCAAAATATGTCAAAACTTTAACAAAGAAAAAGCTTTGCGTATCAACGGAAGACAGCCTTATAAAAACTTCTTCGACAAGAAAAAAAGAGCGCACCTTGCGAGTGCACTCTCCGTTTCATTTTTAGAATAGTTTCAAGTATTGGTCTAATTCCCATTGTGAAACTTGGCTACGGTAAGCAGCCCATTCGAAACGTTTTGCTTCGATGAAGTTGTCTAGGATATGACTTCCTAGCGCTGTTTGAACAGTTTCGTCTTGTTTCAAGTATTCAATTGCTTCGTTTAATGTTCCTGGTAAATCATCAATTCCAGCTTCTTTACGTTCGCGAGCAGACATCGCATAGATGTTGCGGTCGATAGCTGCAGGAACCTCCATTTTTTCTTTAACCCCTTCAAGTCCAGCTGTTAAAATCGCAGCCATTGCTAAATATGGGTTCGCAGATGGATCCACACTACGCAATTCGATACGAGTTGAAATGCCACGAGATTCTGGAATACGGATGAGCGGTGAACGGTTACGTGCAGACCATGCAATATATACAGGCGCTTCGTATCCTGGAACTAAACGTTTGTATGAGTTTACGGTTGGGTTACATACGGCAGTTAAGGCTTTGGCATGTTTCATAACCCCAGCGATGAAATGACGGCAAGTGTCGCTTAGACGTTGTTCGCCATTTTCGTCAAAGAACGCATTGTTTCCATCTTTATCAAATAACGATAAGTTAAAGTGCATTCCACTGCCAGCAATTCCGAATACTGGTTTTGGCATAAATGTCGCATGTAATCCATGTTTACGCGCAATTGTTTTTACAACAAGTTTAAACGTTTGGATGTTGTCACAAGCAGCTACTGCATCTGAGTATTTCCAGTCGATTTCGTGTTGCCCTGGAGCTACTTCGTGGTGACTCGCTTCGATATCGAATCCAATTTTTTCTAACTCAAGAACGATTTCGCGACGGCATTCTTCCCCAAGGTCGATTGGAGCTAAGTCGAAGTAACTTCCTTGGTCGTTTCCTTCAAGGGTTGGTTCGCCGTTTTCGTCTAATTTGAATAAGAAGAACTCTGGCTCTGGTCCTAAGTTGAAGTTTGAGAAACCTAATTCTTTCATTTCGTTTAAGACGCGTTTTAAGTTTGAACGAGGGTCCCCCGCAAATGGTGTTCCGTCTGGTTTGTATACATCGCAGATTAAACGTGCGATGGTACCGTGTTTGCTGCTCCATGGGAATACTACCCAAGTTGAAAGGTCTGGATATAAGTACATATCACTTTCTTCGATACGAACGAATCCTTCAATTGAAGAACCGTCGAACATCATTTTGTTAGCCAACACTTTATCTAATTGTGTAATTGGCACTTCCACGTTTTTAATCGTTCCTAGAATATCCGTGAAGATTAATCGTAAGTAACGAACATCTTTCTCTTCTACCTGTCTTCTAATCTCTTCATGTGTAATCATTGGCTTCCTCCTATAAGTTCCATTTTTCTCCGCCAGAGTAGCGGCTAATATGCATAATCTCGTCGTAGAAGATTCGTCGGACATCCTCATCCGTCAGCGCTTCTTTCACGCTCTCCTTCGTTACGGGATTTGTATTCTTATTGAAAATCTTCTGAATGGCCATAATGGTTAATCCATCGGCTAAATAATCTTTAATTTCCAATAAGCGATCGACATCATTCAAGGAATACATGCGGCGGTTCGTCTCAGAACGTTCCGGGATGACCAAGCGCTGTTCTTCATAATATCGAATTTGTCGTGCAGATAAATCGGTCAGTTTCATTACTGTTCCGATTGGAAAGACGGCTAGTGAACGTCGTAATTCCTTTTCACCCATCTGTCTTCCTCCTTTATAGGGTTATTGTAAATAACGGTTGAATCTTTTGTCAAAACTGCCCTTACCTCTTATGTTATATAATATAACATGAAAAACGGGGTGTTGTCCCAGTTAAGCTTTCGTTAGCTGAGATAATACCCCGTTTTATGGTTTTGTGTGCTGTAGTATTTGTTATTTTTGAGATCTTTTGTTACTGTTTTGACTCCTGTTAGTCGTCTATTGTTTGAACGGTCTCATTGACTTAGTATTTTGGTGGTCTCACCCCTTTCCGTCTAAATTAGTTTTAACCTCTTGAATCATCTTTATTCCATAGTGTTCCACCTCACTTATTAATGCGCTCATTTCAATTTCATCATTTGTCTTCATATTTTGGTGGACTCACCCCTTTCAAGATTTCCTATAAATTCTAAACCGTCCTATCTGCCTCCTGGTCTGCCGCCTTGTCCCGGTTGTCCTCCTGGACCTCCTTGACCTGGTTGTCCGCCGCCTCCAGGGCCACCTTGTCCAGGTCCGCCGCCGATATTAGCGGCTTGTTTAGAAGCTGTTGCTGTTGTTGAGTTTGATCCGACTTTAATTGTATATTTTTCGCCGTCTTTAATATCTGGACTACTGATTAATACTGTTGAGAATGACTTAGAAGCTTTTAGGCTTGCGACTGTTTTACCAGATGAGTCGACTACTTCAACGATTGTGCCAGCCGTTCCTTGAACACTTGCCATTAGGAAAGCTTGACTAGAATCGCTACCGAATCCCATTGTCATTTGTCCATTGTCGACAAAGAGTACAGTACCACCGTTTAGTTTTGCGTTGTCGTCATAGTCAAGAGCTGCGTTGGCTCCGCTTGTTGGGCCATTGACAACGACTGTTCCGCCGTTAATTTCAATCGACCCGTTGGCATCAAGGCCGTCTCCTTCAGCGTCTACGGTTAACGTTCCACCATCGATAACAATCTTCACATCGCCCGCTTGATCTAAGTTTTTCGCATTTGCGGCTTCAGATTTTACTTTCTTCGTTTGTTGACCTGGACCTTGCTCATCAGAAGATTCTAGCGTCCAATCTTTTGCATTCAATCCATCGTCAGAAGATTTCACGGTAATCGTTCCACCGACTTGCTGAATCAAGCGAGCCTCAAGACCCTCTTCACTCTTTTGAACGTCGATGGTTGTACCTTCGTCGATGAGCATCGTATTCGAAGCGTTAATACCATCATCCCCAGCATTCACTGTAATAGTTGTATTCACCAAGTAAATATTTCCTAACAATACATCATCGTCGTTATCTGAGTGGATACCATCTTCATCGACAGTTAAGTTCAATGTCGCACCCGATACGTTCACAAAGTCATTGGCTGCAATCCCGTGTTTTTTCGCGGTTGTTGTGACTGTCGCATCCACAATGCGAATGCCGTCTTTTGATTTAATCGCATTACTTGCGGCACCGTTCACGGTTAATGATCCTTTCCCGTTAATCGTCAAGTCGCTATCTGAGTAGATGGCTCCTTTGACCGTTGACGTTGATTCATCGGCCACTTCATTTTTCGTTCCATCGGCTAATGTTAAAATCACTTTTTTAGCCGAATCAACGAGTAATAGATCTTCCGTATTCTTTAATGTTGCATTCTTGAAGACGATTTGTACTTCATCTTCCTTACCTGCTGCGACTTTCAATTGGACTTTCGAAGCCGTTCCCTCGACGATATACGTTCCGGCTTTTGTAATTTCTACCGTACTTCCATTGACCGTTACTCCTTCGCCCGAAACAGTGGCTGTCGTTCCTTGAAGCGAAATTTTCGAAGCTTTACTTTCGTCGTAAGTCGCTGTTAAATCTGACGCTTCAAAATAAGAAGCTGTATGGGTAGTTGAAGTTGTTGATGTCTTAGTAGTTGTTGTTTGAGTGTTTGCATCGGCTTGGCTTAATACACTTTGCGATCCGCAAGCGGCCAATCCTAGAGAGATAAATAACGTTGTTGTTAATAACCATTGTCTTTTATTTTCCATCTCGTTCTCCTCGATTCCTTTTCTTGATGGTTTTAGTATACGAAGCGAACTTAAAATGAACTTAAAACAAAAAAATAACCCATGGATAATTTTATCCATGAGTCATTTCGTTTTCTTTATAATAATTGCATCTTCTATTTTTCTTTAAAACCACTTGATAAAATACTTTCCTTAGTTTCAGAGTAGATTACTTCTTTTTCATTTCCTTTCAAGTAACCCGCTTCAATAATCTCTTTTACAATTACATTCTTACTCTTCTTCATTTCTGTGAATTTGAATTTTTTCAGATTGATTTCAATAACGATAATTAAATTTCCCTTTTCTTCATCGAGAGATGCTTCTACTCCAGAGATTTTTTCTAAACTTTTGACGATTTTTTTAGCCTCATTTTTATTCTTTAATCCCTCTGCGATTTTCTTTGATTCTATTTTAATCGAGGTAACAATATCTTTTTTACTATCAAATCTATACGTTAATTTTACTTCATCTTTTCCTAATACAAATACCGCATCTTTGCTTGCAGGTAATAACTCTTTTGCTTCTTCAATTTTTTTATTTACAGCTTCTTTCATCTCTTCAATTTTTTCAGAAACAGAATCCTTCAATTCTTTTGCATCGCCAAACTCTTCAGACACTGTATCCTTCATTTTATTAACTGCATCAGCCATTTCAGAAACGGTATCACTAACAACTTTCCCAAAGTTAGCATCTGTAGCTGTCGTCACACTAGAACTCGATGTCTCCTGTACAGACTCAATTGAACTACACCCAGCTGTCATAAACAGTATAATAATTCCAATAAATAATTTAACTTTTTTCATTTATATCCCTCTTTTCCTTTTTGTTCTGAACATCAACAAACTCAATTTTTTTAAGAATCAATGTAAACCTTTACTTGTAAAGTTTATCAAATACGAATATGGTAGTCTATAATGTTTGTTAAAAAAGTTCCAATATTTAGTCTCATCATAAAAATAAGACTTAAACAGAAATGTTTAAGCCCTATAATCCGTTTATTCTCTTTCTTCAAAACCATTCATCATGATACTATTTTTACTCTGTGTATAGCTAGCTTCGTCCCCATCACCCTTTAAAAATCCTGTTTCTGCAAGACCTTTTATAATATAGTTATCACTTTTTTTCATGTCTGAGAATTTGCATATTTTAAGATCTACTTCAATTACAGCAATAAGAGTTCCATTTTTTTCGATAACTGAAGCTGTAACCCCTCTAGTCCCTCCTAATAATATCTTAATCTTTTTATTTCCTTCTTCTTTATTTTTAAACGCACTTCCATACTGAGGTGATTCGATTTTAAACTTCGTAACAATATCATTTGATTCATCATATGTATATGTTATTCTTGCTTCATCCTTACCCTTTCCCCAAACGAATGTTGAAACCTTTTCTCCTTTATTTACAGAATTTTCTTCACTTGTAGATACCATCGAAGTTTTGACTGTTTCTTTGGTTCCCTCATCATTTTTAGAAGTACCTGTAGCACTACATCCAGCCATTAATAACACCAAGAACATTCCAATTAATACTTTACCTTTTTGCATTTATATCTCCCTTTCCCTTTAACAATCTGAAATACCATATGTTTGCAGAACAGAATCACCTAATTTTTCCTTACTTTTTAAAGTTTATCAAACAAACTATCTAATGTCTATAACTCTTGTTAATTTATTCTCAAATTATTTTCTAGTGTTTTCCTGTAAAAAAAGACTTGAACAAATTACTGTTCAAGTCTTTTCGTTTCGTTATTTCTTTTGTTCTGTAAATCCGCGTTTTTCAGCAACTTCTTTACTCTTAGAGAAGGATGCATTGTCTCCATCTTCAGTTAAGAAACCACTTTGAACAAGACCTACAAAAAAGTCATTGTCACTACTTTTTAAAGTTGAGAATTTATATTTTGTTAAGTCGATTTCAACAGATGAGATGAGTTTGCCATCTTTTTCTTTGATCGACGTCACAACCCCATCAATCCCCTTAATCTCGTTAAAGAGTTCTTCATTTGCCTTACGAGACTGAGAATTTTCAGTTGGTTCAGTTGTTTCGATTTTCATTTTTGTTACGGTATCTTTCTTCTTATCATACGTATAAGTTAAAGTTACGTCCGTGTTGCCAGCTTTTTGAGTGAAAGTCGCAGTCTCTTGTGAGCTACAACCTACTAATAGAAATAGGAAGCTAATCCCTAGAATGATTTGAAAGAATTTTTTCATTGGTTTCCTCGCTTATTGAGCTTTCTTTTGGAATAATTTTTGGTAGTAGAAGTACACAGTTGCTGCTGATGCTGCAAATGCTACTAAGTAGAAGAAGATTGCAATTTTTGATCCTGTTTGTAATCCATCTACGAATGATTGTGCAGTACGGCTTGCTGCTAATGGGTTAGTAAATGCTTCAGAAATCATGGAATTTATTGCTGAATTTGATTTTCCGCTAAAGAAATCAGACAATTTACCAAGAGCATCTAAGAATCCGCCACCTAAGATGTTTCCTAAGAAGACAGATACTACCATTGCTAATGAAGCTACATTCACGTTAGTCCATAAGTTTTTGCCTGCTTTATGAGCTTGGTATAAGAAGTATCCAGTAAATACGGCACCTACTAATGCAAAGAAGAATGATAAACCAAAGTACAAGCTTAAGTTCTTCACTTTATTAGAAAGGTCCATATATGCTGATTGTAAACTTGTAGTGTTTACTCCACCATTTGAACCAAAAGCAAATCCTAACCCGTTTAGTAATACTAAAAGTGTGAAGATTGCAAGTGCGATTGATACACCGAAGAAGATTTTTTC
>JAGZLX010000049.1 GCA_018364485.1 Granulicatella adiacens | reverse complement strand
TACCCACATGACTGGAGAACGAAGAAACCTGTTATCTTCCGTGCAACTCCACAATGGTTTGCGTCAATCGATGCTTTCCGTCAAGATATTTTAGATGTGATTGAAAATGATGTGAAATGGTACCACCCATCAGGACAAGTACGTATTTACAACATGGTTCGTGACCGTGGCGACTGGGTCATCTCTCGTCAACGTGTATGGGGTGTTCCACTTCCTGTATTCTACGGTGAAAACGGAGAACCAATCATCACTCCAGAAACAATCGAACATGTAGCTAAATTAGTCGAAGAGTTTGGTTCTGACGTATGGTTCGAGCGTGAAGCAAAAGACCTATTACCAGAAGGATTCACACATCCAAGTAGTCCAACTGGTACATTTACAAAAGAAATGGACATCATGGACGTATGGTTCGACTCAGGTAGCTCACACGCTGGTGTATTAAGCATTCGCCCAGAATTAGAATTCCCAGCTGATTTATACTTAGAAGGATCAGACCAATACCGTGGATGGTTCAACTCAAGTTTAACAACAAGTGTAGCGGTTCATAAACAAGCGCCTTATAAAGCAGTTCTTTCTCAAGGGTTCTTAATGGACGGAGAAGGTAAGAAGATGAGTAAATCCCTCGGAAACGTCATCTCACCTGCAAAAGAAATGCAAACAAAAGGGGCAGACATTATCCGTCTATGGGTATCATCTGTGGACTACGAATCAGACGTACGTATCAGTACTGAAATCTTAAACCAATTATCTGAAGCATACCGTAAGATCCGTAACACAATGCGCTTTATGTTAGCAAACACTACAGACTTCGAACCATCTAAACATGCAGTAGCGTTTAAAGACCTACGTAGTGTGGATCAATACATGATGATTCGTTTCAACGATATCGTGAAGACAATTGAAGAAGCATATGAAAACTATGAATTCTCAACAATTTATCAAACAGTGATGAACTTCTGTACCGTTGATTTATCACAATTCTACTTAGACTTTGCAAAAGACGTTGTGTATATCGAATATGAAGATAACTACGAACGTCGTGCAATGCAAACAGTTATTTACGATATCCTAGTGAAATTAACGAAATTACTAAGCCCAATCTTAGTTCACACGAGTGAAGAAGTTTGGAAATACTTGAAGGAAGAAGAAGCTTATGTTCAATTAGCCGAATTCCCAACAGTAGAAAGCTACGAAAATACAGAACAAGTATTAGCACAATGGGCTGAATTCTTTAAAGTTCGTAACACTGCTTTGAAAGCTTTAGAAGAAGCTCGTAACGAGAAATTAATCGGTAAGAACTTCGAAGCAAAAGTAACGCTATATCCATCTAATGAAGTTCGTACTTTATTAGAAGGCTTAAACACAAATGTAGCTCAATTATTCATCGTCAGTGAATTAGAAGTGGCTGAAGAAGGCGTTGAAGCTCCAGCCAATGCGGTTGAAGGCGAAGGCGTGAAAGTCGTTGTTGAACATGCTAAAGGTGAAACATGTGAACGTTGCCGTGCTGTGAAGATTGAAGTAGGAACATTAGAAGATGCTCCAACTTTATGTAATCGTTGTGCAGCAATTGTGCGTGAACACTTCCCAGAAGCGCTTGTTCCAGAAGCAGAATAATAAAATTTTAACTGAGTCGGAGAAATTCGGCTCAGTTTTTTTCAAATTGTGTTCAAAAAGTGGACATTTCGAAGGAGTGAATTAGACTAATTCTAGTTAACTCCTTTTTTTAGCGTTCTATCAATGTTTTTGCCACTCAAAAGGGAGGATATTTGTAAATAAAAGGAAATTTTGCTCTCCATATTTTCTTTATAATTAAATCGAAATCATACTTATTTAGCATTTTAACTATACTTTTAATAGATTAATTTCATAAGTCTGTCAGGAAATGTTCTTACCCAGTTTAGATAATGTCTAATGTAGGAAAGGGATTACAAAAAACTCTCTTCCTAAATAAAAGAAGAAATAGGAGAACAATTATGCAAAAAGTACGTAATAGACAAAAAGGTATGATTGCAGGAGCAAGAGTGTTAGGAGCAAGCCTTATCTTGAGCACAAGCCTATTAGCGCCAATCGCAACAGTCTATGCTGAAACAGGTGAAGGAAGAGTTCCTAATGTCACACTGCCAAATGGGGTTCCGACAAACTATGACTTAACATGGTTTGATGAGTTTGATGGAGACAAACTCGACAGAACAAAATGGGATTATTCTCTTTCAAGTTTCGATCCTAAAAATAGAACGCAGATGCATTTCACAGACGACCCAGCAAATGTATCTTTAAAAGATGGAATTCTTCATTTAACGGCACTCTATACGCCGAAGCAATGGAAGTGGAATGACCAAACAAAAAAACATGAATGGGTAGACCGTGAGAATACTTATGTAGACTCAAAGACAAAACAAACGATTACTTATAAAGCTCCATTTACTTCTGGAGCGATTCAAACGCGTGACCGACACGGGAAAGTCCTTACGGAATTTGTAGGTGACTTCTATGCCGAATCACGTATCAAATTACCATTTAGTGAATCCTCATGGGCTTCCTTCTGGATGACTGGTACAAAAGGCGGAGGATCTCCTACAAGTGGGGAGATTGATGTTTTCGAGTCTAAAGGGTATGACCCAAAATTCATTCAAGCCAATATCCATACAGCACCGACACCTGAGCCTGGCAAGGAAAAGTATAGCGATCAATATCAAAAAAAACTCCCTAATAATGGAGATACGCAAACAGCTTTTCACACATACGGTGTATTAAAAGAAGGCGATAAAATTACTTTCTTCTATGATGGACAAGCACTTTATACCGTCAAATATAGTGAGATTAAGAAAAATGAAGCATTTGTCAATCCAGAAAATGGATTTATTTTACGATTAACGCATATCGTAGGTGGTTCATTTGTGAAGGACTTTGGAAAAAACGCTACCCGTAACTATACGGATGCGATTCCTTACAAAGATAGCTATAAGGATGGCAGTCGTTCAGACATGCAAATCGATTATGTTCGCGTATGGCAACCAAGTGCTAAACCTGTAACGACAGAAGCGCCAACGACAACAACAACAACTACAACGGTTGCGCCAACAACAACGACTACGACAACTGTTGCTCCGACTACGACAACAACGACGACAGAGGCACCAACGACAACGGAAGCTCCGGCAACAACAGAGGCACCTACAACTACAGTAGCGCCTACGACAACGGAAGCAACTACAACGACAGAAGCACCTACAACTACAGTAGCAACTACCACAACTGAAGCGCCAACTACAACAGTAGCGACAACAGAAGCTCCAGTAGTGACAACATCTGCTCCTGTATTAACAGAGGCGCCAGTTGTAACGACATCAGCACCAGTAGTAACAGAAGCACCAGTTGTAACTACATCAGCACCAGTAGTAACAGAAGCTCCAGTAGTGACAACATCAGCACCAGTAGTAACAGAAGCACCAGTTGTAACGACATCAGCTCCAGTTGCAACAGAGGCACCAGTAGTAACAACATCTGCTCCAGTGGCAACAGAGGCTCCAGTAGTAACAACCTCAGCTCCAGTGGCAACAGAAGCACCAGTAGTGACAACATCAGCACCAGTGGCTACAGAAGCACCAGTTGTAACGACATCAGCCCCTGTAGTGACAGAAGCTCCGGTAGTGACAACAGTTGCACCTACAACAACTACTACGACTGAGGCTCCAACTACAACTGCAGCAACAACAGTGACAGAGGAGCCTACAACTACAACAGTAGCGACAACTGAAGCACCAAGAAGTCGTGTTCGTAGAAGAGCTCTTCTAGATACAACTGAACTACCAACACCAACTCCTGAGGCAGAGGTGCGTTCTACAGTTGCAGAAACGGTAGCAACAACAGAAGCTCCTGCACCAACAGCTGTTTTAACAAATGCCGTTGAAGACAAAGGTGTAACAGCAGAAACAAATACGGAAGCAACTGAGTCACGTGTGTTAGCAACACCTCTTGCTGCTAAAGCAGAACAAGCACAAGACAAAGAAGCAAAAGATGCAAAAGATCCATCTCCAGCGCCCGTCGCACAAGCAGCGCCAGCAGGAGAAGACGAATTACCAAATACAGGTACTTCAATGGGAACTTTATATCTGATTCTTTCAGCAGTATTCTTAACAGGTGGCGCATTTGTATTTGCTAAAAGCAAAAAATAAAATAGTTCAATAAACCAAGAAGGAATTAGACAGTGAAGGCTGTTTAATTCCTTTTTTGCGTTGTTATTTTCAGTCTCAAGTCCCAGAGAAATCGGCCTTTAGTACCATGCCCCAAAATTAGGGGATGATACAATAAGTCTATAAGGAGGGAGCACCATGAAACAGTGGAATAGACTTCTCAAACTAGTATTGTTTGTATTCATAACGCGTTACTTTATGAGTCATATTTACGGTTCTTCCGTAAGGCTGTTATTTTCACTTCTCGTACTAGCAGGTATCTTTTTCTTCATGCTATTTCCAGAAGAAATGGAAGTGAAATCGCTCTTTGGTAAAACAAAGAAGCCGCTCGATAAAACCTCTAGTAAGGTGCAAGAACGATATGAACAATCAGGATTATCCAAACAAGATATCGACTATTTTAGACAAAAAATGGCAGTGGTAAAGACGCAAATTGAGGAAATCGATGAGACGATTCAAAGTTATACCAAACTACGAATTATTAGTAATCGATACAATACGACTCAAACGATGAAGGAGTATTTCAAATCTCTCGTCCAACACCCTGAAAAGCTTCCAGATGCGAACTTGTTCGTTCATACTTGTGTACCGTCGTTAAATGAAATGACGAAAGCCTACAAAGAATTGAGTGAGCAACCTGTAAAAGGAAGCGAAACGTATCAAACGCTACAAGAATTAGGAGAGAAAATCGATCTCGTCTGTGCGACGCTGGAAGAGGATTACTTACATTTCCAAGAAGACAAGATTAAAAAGTCAGAAGCAGAGATGGATTACGTAAACCGAACGATAAAGGAGTAGAGAACAATGACTGAAGAAAAATCAATGGTGGATGCACTGATTCAAAACCCATTTGGAGAAGACGTTGTAAAAAATACGACGTTGCAAGATGTGGCGAGTGACTTCCCGCAAGAACAAGTGGACGCTAAACGTGCGCTAGTAGATACCTTGCCAGAAAAACAACAAGAACAAGCCCGCGCACTAGCAAAACAAATCGACGAAAAGAATATGCAAGCCATCATTAGTTACGGGGCCGGCGCGCAAAAGCAACTTGGTGAATTCTCTCATTCGATGTTGGCTCATGTGCAAAATAAAGATACTGGAGAAATCGGAGATACGCTCAATGAGTTGATGATGCGACTAAACGAGACAGACCCGAACGACCTTGTGGCACAAGATTCGAACATCTTCCGCAAAATCTTTGGACGCGTGAAGAAGTCGATTTACGAAATGCAATCAAAATACCAAGAAGTCGGTTCTCAAGTGGATAAGATTGCTGTGCGATTAGACCATGAGAAGAATGGCTTATTAAACGACAACTTGTCGCTCGAGCAACTGTACCAACGCAATAAGGAATTCTTCGAGGCGTTAAGTATTTATATCGCTGCTGGGGAATTGAAGATTGAAGAATTGCAACAAAAACTCATCCCTGAAGCGATGCAAAAGGCGCAAGAGACAGGAGACCAAATGGATGTACAAGTCGTCAATGACTTACATCAATTCCTGGACCGTCTTGAAAAGAGAAACCACGACTTGAAATTAACGCGTCAAATGACGATTCAACAAGCGCCACAAATCCGTTTGATTCAAAATACGAACCAAACATTAGCAGAAAAAATTCAGTCTTCAATTACGACGACGATTCCTTTATGGAAGAATCAAATTGCCATTGCGATGACATTGCTTCGTCAAAAGGATGCCGTGACAGCGCAACGTCAAGTGTCTGAAACGACGAACCAATTGATTCAAAAGAACTCTGAAATGTTGAAGATTTCTACGATTGAAACAGCTCGTGAAAACGAACGTGGTATTATCGATTTAGAAACCCTTCAAAAGACACAACAAGACTTGATTGAAACATTAGAAGAAACGATTCTAATCCAACAAGAAGGCCGTCAAAAACGTAGAAAAGCCGAATACGAATTGACGCAAATGGAACAAGAACTCCGCGAAAACTTACTCGTTTTAAGCCAAAAAGAAAAACGTGTGAAGGAAGAAATGCGCGGTTAACCATGACAGAAATCTTTACCTTTTATTCCTGAATAAGGACTGGAGGGTAAAGATTTTTTTGTTTTTAGCTAGTGTCTGTAATGTTTCAATTCGTTAACAAAATGATAAACTTCGCCGTGAACCTTGATATTTTGGCTAACATTATTTAAAATAGGATGAAAGGAAAAAAATATTATTTTAATGAGGTGAAAAAATGCACGTATGGGTCGTAGTTCTCGCGTTATTAGCATTAGCAGTATTTTTCTTATTCATTTCACTATTCTTAAAGGATAACCAAAATGAAGAAGAAATCGATGAATTAGCAGAAGGTTTATTAGAATTAAACCGTGAAGTATATTCATTAAAGAAAAAAATTCAAGAATTAGAAGGGACAACTGTTTACAAAGGACCATCAGTTGAACCAACTTACGAAGAAGTTCGCGCTGCAAAAGCAGCTGAAGTTCGTGTAGCTGAAAAACCAGAACCAGTAGCTGAACAAACAGAAGCAGTGGAAGAAGCAACTGCAGAAGAATCTGGTCGCTTACACAATGTAACAAAACAACAAATCATTACATTATTCAGCCACGGTAATTCAGTAGAATCAATTTCTGAACAATTAAACGTACCTGTTTCAACAGTACAACTGGTAATCGATAACTATTTTGAAGCAGATGCAAATTAAGGAGGAAGAACATGAGTAAAACGAAATTTCGTTCTTTAGGAATGGGCTTCTTATTAGCAGCGTTAATTTTAGCATTGGTTACTGTGATTTGGCCTTTCGTACCACAATCATTAAAGAGCCAATTAGATGCAGTGAATTTGCCAATCGTTTCTGAAGGAGCAAATGAAGCAAGCTATAAAGCAGCTTACGAGTCTTTATTAGCTGAAAAAGAATCTGGTAGCCAAGCGTCTACATCAAGTGCTAAAGCTACTTCACAAGCTTCAACAACTGAAGCAGCAACTACACAATCTTCAAAACCTGTATCTATTACAGTTGAAGAAGGCGAATCATCAAACGATGTTGCCGACAAACTAGAAAAAGCGGGCTTAGTTAAGAGTGCTAAAGAGTTCATAGATTACTTAACAACAAATAACATTGCTGATAAGATCTGGACTGGTACTTTCGAAATTAAACCAGGAAGTTCTAATGAAGAAATCGCTCGTGCAATCGGAGCGTTACAATAATAGACATGAATGAGTGTTACAGTCGAAGGGCTGTAACACTTTTTTTGATTTAAATTAAAGTTTTCTGAAAATTAGATGAAAACTGTGGTACAATGGGAGTACGACTTTAGAAAGTGGAGTGAGAATATGATTGAAAGAAGTCAAGTAGATGTAAATCAAACATGGGACTTAACGCATTTGTTTGAAACAGAAGAAGCTTTTAACGAAGCGTTAGAAGACCTTAAAGGAAAAGTAGATGCTTTCCAAAAGGAATACGAAGGAAACATTACAACTGCACACCAAGTGAATGCTGGTTTAGCAACTTACCGTGCCTTATTAGAACAACGCGGTAAAATTTCTGCGTACTGCAACCTTGCAGTGAGCGCGAATACAAGAGATAAAGAATCACAAACACGTGCTGCACAAACACGTACAGTATTAGCTGGATTAGATGCCAAATTAAGTTTCTTTGAATCTGAATTAAGCCAATTGGATGATGCAGTATTAGAAGAAGCACGCGCGAATAAAGAAGATGCTTTATATATCGAACGTCTCCTAGAAGATAAAAAACATTTATTATCAAAAGACGTAGAAGCAACCCTAGCTGCTTTAGGAAATACATTGGATGCTGGTTACCAAGCGTACAACGATATTAAATTCAAAGATATTCATTTCCCAGACGTAGAAGCAGACGGACAAGTGATTCCGATGACATACAACAGCTTTGAAGGCCGTATGCAATCAGAGCCAAATACAGCAATCCGTCGTGAAGCGTTCAAAGTATTTAGCGACACATTACGCAAATATCAATATAGTACAGCTTCAGCGTATAACACACAAATTCAAAAAGAAAAAACAATGGCAACATTGCGTGGATTCGATTCAGTGTTCGATTACTTATTAGACCGTCAAAAAGTGTCTCGTGAATTGTACGATCGCCAAATCGATGTCATCATGGAAGAATTAGCGCCACATATGCGTAAACTCGCACGCCTATTGAAAGAAATCTATCAATTAGATGAAGTGCGCTATGAAGACTTGAAACTTGAAGTAGACCCAACATACGCTGCCAAAGTAACGTATGACGAAGCAAAACAATACATCTTAGAAGGATTAGAACCTTTAGGAGAAGATTATCTCAAGATTATGAAGGAAGCCTTCGACAACCGTTGGATCGACTACGCTGAGACAATCGGCAAACGTACAGGTGCGTTCTGTTCATCACCTTATGGAGCAAACTCATTTATCTTAATGTTCTTTACAGAAGATATGAATGACTGCATGACGCTCGCGCATGAATTAGGACACGCAGGTCACTTCCAATTAGCGTATAAACACCAAAATATTCTAGATGGTCGTCCAAGTATGTACTTTGTGGAAGCTCCATCAACTACAAACGAATTATTGGTTGAGTTCTACTTGAAGAACAAAGCAGGAGATGATTTACGTATGAAGCGTTGGATTTCATCTCAAATGGTTGCTAAAACTTACTACCATAACTTTGTAACTCACTTATTAGAAGCGTACTTCCAACGCGAAGTATACCGTTTAGTGGACGCAGGTAAGAGCTTAGACGCGGATACATTGAATCATTTATTCAAAGAAACATTGGCGAAATTCTGGGGACCAGAAGTGGTTCTTACAGAAGGCGCAGAGTTAACATGGATGCGTCAACCGCACTATTACATGGGACTTTACTCATACACTTACTCAGCTGGGTTAACAATCGGTACACAAGTGGCGAAAATGATTCAAAAAGATTCAAGTGTCGCAAATAATTGGGTGGAAGTATTGAAGATGGGCGGAACGAAGAGCGCAGAAGAGCTTGCCAAAGCAGCAGGCGTGGATGTCTCTACAGATGCACCGCTTAAAGATACGATTGCAACAATCGGTGGTTTAATCGACGAAATCGTAGACATTACAAAACAATTGAATGCATAAAAATAAAGGTCAGCAAGGAGTTTCCCCTGCTGACCTTTTTGCATTTATTTTATTGGTTTGACTGAGACACGATCAATTGAACAGATCCGTTAACCTGAAGTATTGGTGTTCCAGAAGGCAGAATAAAGGAATCTGCTTTTTGGATTGGATACCGCGTTCCGTCGACTGTGAGCGTTCCTTTTCCGTCTAACACCGTTACAAGGTGATAAGTAGAGGATAGGGCATCACTATAGTCGCCGTTGATATCGTATTTCCAAACGGTGAAGAATTTATTCTTCACAAAAGTCGTTCTCGTTCCAGTGTCAGTCGTCACTACTTGTTGATTGGTTGTTGGGACACTGTGCGGAATGGTTGTGACATCTTTTGTTTGTTGAATATGCATTGGTCGAGGGTTGCCAGCGTCGTCAGTACGGTTGTAGTCATAGACGCGGTAAGTCGTATCCGAATTTTGTTGCGTTTCAAGAATCACAATACCGCCACCAATGGCGTGAATCGTGCCACTTGGTACATCGAAGAAGTCGCCCGCCTTCACAGGAACTTCGGTAAATAGCTCGCTCCAAGCTTCATTGTCGATTTTTGTTGCAAATTCTTCAGGAGTCATCGCCGTATGTCCATAGACAATTTTTGAACCTGGCTCAGCTTGAACCACATACCAGCATTCATTCTTCCCATATTCGCCTTCATGTTCTAGCGCATACTCGTCATCTGGATGCACTTGAATCGATAAGTCATCGGACGCATCGAGTAACTTAATAAGAAGAGGGAAACTTGCTAATTGTTGCCCATTGAAGAGTTCTGGATGGGTCTTATAGAGTTCATCTAACCCGAGTCCTGCATATTCTGCAGGGCTTTTTATTGTTGAAATCCCATTTGGATGCGCGCTAATAATCCACGCCTCACCGGTTTTGTCAGACGGTAGAGTGAAGTTAAAGAGCGAATGCAATTTCGTCCCGCCCCAAATTTTCTCTTGAAGTACGGCATTTAAAAAGATTGGTGTTGTCATCGTTGTGCCTCCTATGAAGAATGTCTTAATGCGAATGAATTGAATTCAAATAGATCGTATCTGTGTCGGCTAATCGAGTACTCAAACGGTGTGCCATTATCCAAGTAGGCTACTTGTTCTACTTCGAAGACTGGCTCCGTTGGAAGTAATTGTAAGTATTTTTGTTCATCTTCAGAACTTGGCGCTGCACGCAAGATTTTTGTGGCACTCGCGATGCGTAAGCCTAGTTTGCCTTCGATATATTGATAAATAGAGTCTAATAGAACTTCTTCGGTAATTCCTGGAATGACGCTGGTACTCATATAGGTTTGTTCTAATACATATGGTTTGCCGTCGATGATACGAAGTCTATGAATATTATAAACAGGACTTTGCACCGGTACTTGTAATTTTTCTGCAAGGAATTCAGAAGCAAACTCTAATTTAAAATGAATAATTTTGGATTCAACAGTAGAGTGTGTATCCTCAGAAATTTTCGTGAGTCCTTTAATATCGCGTTCTGGAACAATAAGTTTTCGCTTCGACGTACCGCGAGAGAGGACAAAGGTACCTTGGCCGCGTTTTCTGAAGATAAGCCCTTCGGAAACGAGTAAGTCTAATGCTTTCTTGACCGTCATTCGACTGCTATTAAATTCTTTCGTTAATGTGATTTCATCGGGTAATTGATGGTTAATGGCGTATTCGTTACTTAAAATCTTTTCGCGAATCGCATGGTAAATCTGTAAATACTTTACGCTCATCGAATGTCATCCTTTCTCTAAACTAGCTATATTATAACAAATGTAGAATGAATAGGCAAAATCGACAATTTGAATACTATTTATAATTATTGTCTAGACAAATATTTAAATTGTGATATACTATACGTGAAAGAGCTTACAGAAAGGAGGTTAATTATGAAGAAACAATTGCGTTTCCCTCAAGGGTTCTGGTGGGGTGCTGCTTCAAGTGGACCGCAGACAGAAGGACAATTCGATAAGGCACATGAAAATGTGATGGATTACTGGTTTAGAACTGATCCAGAAGCTTTTTTTAATGGTGTCGGTCCAGATGTGGCGAGTGATTTTTATCATACGTATCCTGAAGATTTTCGTTTGATGAAAGAGATTGGATTTAATTCATTCCGTACATCGATTCAATGGAGCCGTTTGATTAAAGACTTCGAAACGGGTGAAGCTGATCCAAAGGCTGTGGAATTTTACAACGCTGTTATTGAAGAAGCAAAGAAAAACAACATTGAATTGGTGTTGAATTTACATCATTTCGATTTGCCAGTTGAATTGCTTCAACAATACGGCGGTTGGGAAAGTAAACATGTCGTGGACTTATTCGTGAAGTTTGCAAAGACTGCGTTCGAATGTTTTGGCGATAAGATTCGTTATTGGACAACTTTCAATGAGCCAATGGTTATTCCGGAAGCAGGATACTTATATGCATTCCATTATCCAAACCTAAAAGGGAAAGGGAAAGAAGCTATTCAAGTGATTTATAATCTAAATCTTGCAAGTGCTAAAGTGACTCAACTCTATCACTCGTTAGGATTGGATGGCGAGATTGGGATTATTTTAAACTTAACGCCTGCTTACCCAAGAAGTGATTCTCCAGAAGATTTAGCAGCAAGTCAATTTACAGATGATTTCTTTAACAGAGTCTTCTTGAATCCAGCGGTGAAGGGAACATTCCCTGAAACCTTGGTGAAAAAATTAGAGGAGGACTGCGTGTTATGGAGTCATACTGAAGATGAATTGCAGCTCATTCAAGAAAATACAGTCGATTTTCTTGGAGTGAATTACTATCATCCAAAACGTGTTCAGGCGCAGCCAAATCCAGAGGAGTACAAAACACCTTGGATGCCAGATCAATACTTTAAAGAGTATGAATGGCCTGAACGTCGCATGAATCCATATCGTGGATGGGAAATCTTCCCGAAAGCCATTTATGATATCGCCATGATTGTGAAGGAAGAATATGGCAATATCCCATGGTTCATTAGTGAGAACGGGATGGGTGTGGAAAACGAAGGTCGCTTCATTGGAGAAAATGGAGTCATCGATGATGTGTATCGTATTGAATTTTACGAAGAACATCTCACTTGGCTACATAAAGCGATTGAAGAAGGTAGCAACTGTTTTGGATATCATACATGGACTGCTTTTGATTGCTGGTCTTGGAATAATGCGTACAAGAATCGTTATGGATTTATTTCTGTAGATTTAGAAACGCAAAAGAGAACCATCAAGAGTAGTGGAAGATGGTATCGTAACGTCAGTGACAATAACGGATTTGAAGTAGAAGTCGA
>JAGZLX010000048.1 GCA_018364485.1 Granulicatella adiacens | reverse complement strand
TTCAGGCTATCGCAGGATTTTACATTGACATTATCCGTGGTGTTCCACTAATCGTTTTAACATTCTTCATTTACTTTGGAATTCCACAAGCATTTGAAATTACGATGCAACCATTCGTAGCAGGTGTCATCACCCTCAGCTTGAACGCTTCTGCTTATATCGCTGAGATTATTCGTGGTGGTATCCAAGCCGTTGATAAAGGTCAATACGAAGCCTGCATGAGTTTAGGCCTTCCATATTCAAAGAGCATGCGTAAAGTCATCTTACCGCAAGCGATTCGCATTATGGTTCCTTCATTCATTAACCAATTTGTCATCACATTGAAAGATACTTCTATTCTTTCAATTATCGGTATTGCCGAATTAACACAAACAGGTAAAGTCATCATCGCTCGTAACTTACAATCAAGTCAAATGTGGTTAATCGTTGGTGTGATGTACTTAATCGTGATCGTTCTATTAACGAAACTATCAGCTCACTTAGAAAGGAATTTAAAATAATGGCTATTATCGAAGTTCAAAAACTACAAAAGAAATATGGCGACTTAGAAGTATTAAAATCCATCGACCTTTCTATTGAGGAAGGCGAAGTAGTTTGTATTATCGGGCCTTCAGGTTCTGGTAAATCCACTTTCCTTCGTTGCTTAAACCGTCTTGAAAAAATCAATAGCGGTCATATCATCATTGATGGCTATGATTTAACAGACAAAAAAACAAACTTAAATAAAGTTCGTGAGGAAATCGGAATGGTGTTCCAACACTTCAACCTCTTCCCTCACCTAAGCGTTCTAGAAAATATCATTTTAGCTCCTGTAGAATTAGGTCGTGAGACAAAAGAAGCTGCAACTGAACATGCGATGGAACTTCTAGGCATGGTTGGTCTTGCAGACAAAGCGGATGTCTCTCCTAAATCTCTTTCAGGTGGTCAAAAGCAACGTGTGGCCATTGCCCGAGCGCTTGCAATGAAACCGAAGATGTTATTATTCGATGAACCAACTTCAGCACTCGACCCTGAGATGGTTGGGGATGTATTAGAAGTAATGCAAAACCTAGCTAAAGAAGGAATGACGATGGTTGTGGTAACACATGAGATGGGATTTGCGCGTGAGGTTAGCGATCGCGTTATCTTCATGGATGGTGGTTATATCATCGAAGAAGGAACTCCTGAGGAAGTGTTTGGTAACCCACAAAACGAACGTACTCAAAACTTCTTAAACAAAGTCTTACATTAAAATCAACACTGCTCCTGGTACCAATTGGTGCTGGGAGCTTTTTTGTGACATAAATACGTGAAAAAGAATTAAATGCTCTATTAAATTAGAAAAGATAGACTTACGTCTTTTTGTTTTTTATTGAAAGAGTCATAGTGGGGCAACGGCGCAAGCCTAGGTCTTGCACCTTTGAAGCTTCAAAGCTGGAGTAAGGAATCAATTCCTAACTCCAGCTAATTCACATTCAATGCTATTCCCACTATTCTTTCAATAAACAAAAAGACTCGTCTATCTTCTTAGCTTTTTGATAGAGCATTGTTTCTTCTACCTTGTATTTATGTTTCCAAAAATCCTGCACATTTGGAATGTACAACTATTTTAATCAGCTTTGTAAAGTTTTTGGTGTGTGGCTGCTCAAACACTTCAAGGTTCTTCGACAAGAAAACCACCTACAAACCGAGGAAAACAAAAACTTAAAATTATCATATATGATAATTTTAAGTATCTACATTCTACTTCACTTCAGATTTCGATAATGGCACGATGGCTAGTGTTTTTCCTAAGCATCCTAGAATCTTTAATAATGTATCTAGTTGCGGAGTACTCTTCCCCGTTTCGATTCGAGCAATCACGGGTTGCTTCACCCCACTTAACTCTTCTAATTGTTTTTGACTAATTCCTAGTTCTTTTCTGGCACGAATTAATTCACTAATAATAGCAACTCTTAAATCAGTAGCTGCGATTTCTTCTTGGGTAAATAAATCATTTCTAACATCTGTCCAGTTACTTCCAATTGCTGTTTCACTCATCTTCTCACTCCCACTCTCTTAAAATTATCGCACTATTATTATAACTTAAAAGTTATCATTTTTAAATACTTTTAAGTTATTATGCTTTAAAAATAAAAAAAATCATTATAATGTATACATTATAATGAGCACATAAAAAGACCGAGCGGCTGCTCGGTCTTTACTAGTGACATTCCGTTTGAACACCATCAATCATGTCTTGGATGGTGCGTTTGTTATAGAAATTAATTTGTTGTTGGATTTGTTCTTCTTGCAATTTGCCCATAACGATTCCCATTCGGGTGCTCACAAGGCAGGTTGGGTCAGCAGCTTCTTTGAAGGCTTTTTCCAAGCGTTCATCCTCAGATACTAATAAGAAAATTTCTCCGAGTTTCACTTTTTTTGGATCGCCTTGCCATTGATAGCCACCTTGTTTCCCCGCAGTGGTTGATACCCAGCCTTTCTTCACCGCTTGGCTCATCAATTTTCGAACAATCGCCGGGTTGCTACAAGCGTTAAATGCGAGGTCTTTGCTTGAATAACGATTTTCGTGATGAATTGCCAGATAAGTTAGGCAGTGAATCATTACGATAAAGTCATTTCCCATAATAATCCCTACTTAATTAAGCCGAATACGTCGTTTAAAGCTTCTGCCATTGTTGGGTGAGTATAGATTTGGTCACGAAGAACTGTGTAAGGTAAGTTCGCGTTCATTGCAGTTGCGATAATGTTAATCACTTCATGTGCTTCTTCAGCAAATAATGTCGCACCAACGATTTGGTTTGTTGAAGCGTCCACTAATACTTTGTAGAATCCTACTTGGTTTCCTAAGATTTTTGCTTTTGGAATCGCCATCGCTGGAAGTTTCGCAACTTTGACTTCGATACCTGCTTCTTTGGCTTGTTTTTCATTTAAACCAACGCTTGCTAAAGGTGGGTTAATGAAGGTTGCTGTTGGGAATTTCGCACGTTGTTTCGTTGAGTATGTTGTATCCCCTGCTAAGAAACGTTTCACGATACGGAAATCATCTAATGATACGAATGTAAATTGTGGTCCGCCGTTTACATCGCCCATTGCGAAAATATGAGGCACGTTTGTTTGTAAGAATTCATTGACTTTAATAGCGCCACGTTCTGTTAATTCAACGCCTGCTTTGTCTAAATCAAGTCCTTGTACGTTTGCACGACGACCTGTCGCAACTAAGACAGCATCTGTTGTAAAGGCAACTGGTACACCTTCTCCTGTCGTTGCTTCCACTACTGCTTTACCGCCTTCTTGGTGAACTGCTTTTAATTGAACGCCTAAGTTGAAAGTAACGCCTAAAGCTTCTAATTGTTCTTTCACAGCTTGTGCTACATCTTCGTCTTCACGAGGAAGGAATGCTTCAGTCACATCGATAACCGTTACTTTTGTACCGAATTGTGCGTAAGTTGCAGCGAACTCTAATCCGATAAATCCACTACCGATAATAACAAGGCTTTCTGGATATTCTTCTAAGTTCATGATTGTTTCGCTTGTGTGAATTGCACCACCGATTGTTAGCCCTTCTACTGGTGGTACGAATGGAGTTGCTCCAGTATTAATGAAAATACGATCTGCTTTGAAGAGTTTTTCTCCTTCTGCAGTATCTACAGCTACTGTATGGTCATCTACAAAACGTGCAGTTCCATCGATAATTTGTGTTTTTTCAACAGAATCTACTTTGTTGTAGTTTGCTGTGTTTAAAGCCGCAATCAATGCTTTCTTTTCTTGAACGCTCTTTGTATAGTAGCTGCTAGCATCTTCGTTTGAATATTGCTTGCGAAGTGCTTTTGTCGCTAATTTTTTAGAAGGAATACAGCCGACATTAATACATGTTCCACCGTACATTTCTTTTGATTTTTCGATTAAAATCGTGTCTTCTCCAATACTTCCTAAGTATCCTGCTAATGTTTTTCCGGCTTTACCGAAACCAATAATGATATTTTTTACTGTTGTTGTCATAAAATCACCTTTCTAATTGTAATATTTTTAATTACACTTAGAGTATATCTCACGAATTCATAATCACAAAATTATCTGCTCACAAAAAAGACACCTACTTTTGTAGATGTCTTCTTGTACTATTTATAAATACTCTTTTAAATGATTGACTAATTGAAGCAGGTCATTCTCTTTTGGTTGATATTCTTCAGATGACATTTCTTCCCATGGAACCCACCAGACGGGGCCTCTTCCATTATGTCCATACCCTTTCATATCCCCTGCTTTTCTTGGAAATAGATGCCAATGTACATGTGCATCACCATTCCCTAGCAATTCGATATTCATTTTCTCAGCTTGAAACGCTTTTGCCACGGCTTCTTGAACAATACTCATTTCTTCAAGAAATTTAATTTTTGTTTCATATTCCATCTGATGCAACTCCGTTACGTGTTCTTTGGCTAGGAACAATGTGTACCCTTTAAAATACTGCCCGTCTCCTATTACCACATAACCCGTTTCAAGTTCTTTTACAAAATGCGGATTTTTGCCTTGCTTAATTAACTCTATCCGCTCACAAATCAAACACATATACTTAACTCCTACTTCAATCTATCTGCTTTAATAATCGAATAATATGCCATATCACAGATACCTTGATTATTCTTGCCATATTGTCGCAGTGTACCTTCATAAATCATGCCAGCCTTTTGCATCACTTTTCCGCTGGTTGGATTATTCACATCGTGACGTGCGGCTACTCTATTGCAGCCCGCTTCTTCTAAGAGATAATCGATTACTGCAATAAGCGCTTCTGTCATAATTCCTTTTTCCCAGCATTTACGACTAAGTGCATATCCGATTTCCACAGCATCCAGCTTTTCTTCCAAATGCACTACATCAATACTACCAACAACCTCATTGTTAAATACGATTGCCCATTTGAATTGAAGTGGATTTTGATAGCCGTCTACCCATCGTTTAATGCTCTGTTTAGTTGTCTCTACAGATTCATGCGGAGGCCACGTCAAATAATGTGTCACTTCTGCATCACTCGACCAATTTTTAAACATCGAGGTGGCATCTTCTAATTGAAAAAGTCTAAGCAGTAATCGTTCTGTCTGAATTGTTTTTGTTCCTATTGGATTCATCGTTTTCCTCCTAAATCAATGGTTAAAACAGAGTCCAAAAG
Source organism: Granulicatella adiacens (assembly GCA_018364485.1). Taxonomy (GTDB): domain Bacteria; phylum Bacillota; class Bacilli; order Lactobacillales; family Aerococcaceae; genus Granulicatella; species Granulicatella adiacens_A. Next base: position 7,454 of record JAGZLX010000048.1, on the reverse strand, counting down.
GATTCATTCACCATATTGATTTATTATTGAATCGTTGGTTTATAAAACGAGCGGTTATCTAAACCAAATACGCGCTCTGAGAATGCGCCTGGTTCTGTCTTATCGAGTGCATTTGACATCATTGTAATCGTAGCATCTAACAAGTCGATATGGTGCAATACTTCTGCTTCTAATAATTGCGGACGTACTGGTGACCCGTATTCGAGTTTGCCGTGGTGAGCTAAAACGATATGTTTTAATAAAAGCACATCTTCTTGATTATCATCGATAACGAGTTCTTCACAGGCTTTTGTAATCTCTTCATCCATGATCACGATGTGACCAAGTAGGTTCCCTTTAAGTGTGTATTCAGTGCCAATTGCGCCAGTTAGTTCCATCGTTTTACCAATATCATGTAAAATCACACCAGAATATAATAATGAACGGTTGATTTGGGTGTATTGTGTTGCGATGGATTTAGCAAGGCGTAACATCGATACTGTGTGGAAACTTAGCCCACCTACAAACGCATGGTGGTGACGTTTCGCTGCTGGAAATTCGAAGAAGTCTTCTTGGTATTTTTTCAAGATATTATGCACGATACGACGCAAATATGGATTTGTAATATCGAACATGATTTGGTTCACTTCTTCTTCCATTTCTTCCTTCGTCATTGGAGCATGTTCTACGAAATAACTCGCAGATGTCGGCTCCCCTTTTGAAGCATCGGTAAGTCGAAGGCTGACAATTTTTACTTGTGGCGAATTATTGTACATTTCGCGTTTTCCGTTCACAACTACCACTTTTCCTGATACGTATTTTGCAATATCATCTGACGTGGCAGACCAATATTTTCCGTCCATTTGACCGGATTGATCTTGGAACGTGAAGGCGATAAACGGATTGCCATTTTTTGCCATGCGCACATCTGCAGATTTAATCAATAGGCAGATTTCAAAACTCTCGTCCACATTGTATTCATATAATTTTTTTGTCATGATTTACCTTCTTTCTCTTTCCCCTAACTTCAGTACATTCTCTTTAGGTAACTGAAGCGGAACTTCCGTTGTAAAGTAAAAAACTTGTGTTACGCGTGATAGCTCTTTCATTAATTCTAACATAATCGATAGGCGTTCTCTATCAAAATTGACGAATCCATCATCGATTAACACTGGAATTTTCATCTTCTTCGCTAATTGGAAAATAAAGGCAAAACGAATCGCGACATACAGTTGATCTAAGGCCCCTTTTGACAGATAGAAAGCTTCCATCCATTGGCCATTTGCTTGCTGCACCTTCGCCTGCGTATCCGTTAAGAGAATTTTCGTATATTGCCCCATCGTAAGCCTGCTAAAGATGCGACTCGCCTCATCTAAAATCAATGGCACTCTTGTTGGGACTTTTTCTTCCAGTTGTTTCAAGATCCATTTGGCTGCATACACTTGCGTTGCCCAATCCTTAATAGACTCTTGCACTTCGAATCGATCAAAGTCTGCTTCCAGTTGAAGGGCTTCTGCATTGTCATCTTCTTCGAGCAGTTCGGCCTTTGTTTTCGTACTTACCAACTGGTCACGTACTTCTTTCCGTTTACTTTCCAACTGTGCCTTCGTGAAGGACTCGTCTTGAATTTCCTCTTCAAGCATTTGTCGTTGCAAGCTTTCTTTTTCTTCATCCGTAAAAAGTGCGACTTGCTTTTCAATATAGGCTCTCTTTTGAACTAAGGCTACACGATTGTCCAGTGTTGGTAACTGGGTTCTAAACTCTTCTACCGAAGTGATTCCAAGGGGTGAAATGGCAACTTGTAATTCTTCACGCACTTCTGTTGTATCTTGTTCCAATTGCGCTAAATGTCGTTCTATCTTTAAGATACTCTCTTGAAGTTGTTCTACTTTTGCCACTCGTTTTTGTGAAGCCATCCATGTCTCCCGGATAATGCGCACCTGTTGCTCCACAGTAGCTGGAGGAGTGATTTGTTCCTTTGTCCAGAAGTCTTTACTTTCTTCTTTAAAGGCTGTAAGTCTTTGTTCCAACTGAACAAATTGCTCCTTCTTTTGTAAGAAATCATTGACGCTACGACCTTCATTTCTTCGAATAAATCGTCTTGCTTCGTCTTGAGTTACTTCAATTCCTTTCCCTGAAAGGAGCTGTTGGACTTGCTCATCTACTGCATTCGTTTTTGGAGCAAGGATTTTTCCATTTTTCTGCAAGAAGAAACCTCCGCCAATTCCAAATGTTGCAGCAACCCCAACACCTAGCACTACTTGGTTCGTTAAAAATCCAACCACGATAATGGCAATGATTCCAACAAGCATAATAAGAAGCCATGATTGGAACTGGCCTGCATGTCCTTTTTCCCCTTGAAGAGTATCTAATTCTGTTAATTCAGCCTCTGTAAATGGTTTGGCATGTTCACTTTGAACACCAATATTCCCCGGATGCGTCTTCAACTCACGTTCCAATTCAAAGGCACGCTCTTCTACCGCTGCAGCACCTTGAGCCTTCGCGTACAGTGCTTCAAGAGTAGAATCATCTGCCGCTTCTCCAAGTACTTCTGCTTCCACTTTTGACTGCTCTAACTCGATTTTTGTTCGTTCGAGTTCTTTTTCAAAGGCACGTAAAGTATTATTGCCTTCTACAGCCTTACTATGGTCGTAGTCTTTTGGAAACTCTTGTAGTCCCTCCATTGCACGGAATTCTTCTAAGGCCTCAAAATGAGCGAGCTTATTCTCTAAGACATCGAGTCTAGATTCTGTGTCTTGTAATTTTACAGATAATTCCTCTTCTTCCTTTTGAAGCTCTTGGATAGTCCTCACATAGCCTTCATAAAGAGCATTCTCGCCTTTAGTTTGCGACAATTGATTCGTTAAGCCTTCGAGTCTTTCCATTCGCTCGTTGAGTTCTAGTTTTTTTGCTTGTGGACGAAACAACTTATCCGCCTCTGCAAGTAACTTCTGACTCTCCTCGTAGGCACCCTTATGTCCCATGACACTCAAGCTATACAAGAAGCGATGGATTTCCTCTTCGCTTCCAAACGCATTGTTTTGCAATTCCTCTTCATTGAATCCAAAGAGTGAATGGTACTCATTCATCGTCAACTCATGAAGAACTCGGTCCAGCATCGTTTCAGGCAGCTCTTGTCCAGTTTCTGCACTCTTTAGAACGAGTTTCCTCTGAGACCCCACAGCGCTACGCTCGATGATTAGAGCTCCTAGCCCTTCATCTTCAATCCACATCCGTCCGCCACGCGTATTCGTATGGAGCGGTTGATATGGATAAACGCCATTTTTCTTCTGTTTAAAATCAAAAAGCATCTGCTCGATAAAACGTCGAAGGGTCGTCTTTCCAGATTCGTTCAAACCTTGAACGACTTGTAAGTTCGGATGGAAAGTAAAGGTCTCATGCTCCCATTTCCCAAAATGATCAATCTCAATTTTTGAAATATACATCAACCTTCCTCCCTTCCCGAAAAGCGAGCTTCTAATAGACGCATCGCACGTTCATGAATCTCTTGTTGAACATCTTCTTTTTGTAGGAATTCGCTCATTAACTGATTCGAGAATCCACTCTTGGCAATTTCCATTTCAGAAAAGAGAGTCGCATCCACATCTCCCACAAGAGAAATTCCAGAAGCGCCACGAAGCGGTTTTGTAACTTGTTCTCGAATACTCATCACTGTTACAAGGCTACGTTTTTCTTCTAAGAATCCATTCACAACTTCTGTGAGTTGTTTTAAATCTTCTCTGGAATACATCGATTCTTGCGTTTGTAAATGCAACGTCACAAGACTACGTTTAGCAGGACTCGGCAACGCCTCTACGATGAGATACGGTAAAGTTTCTAAACGAGCGGTCTCGCTGATAGCTAGTTCTACCTCCGTCCAATCCATCGTACTCGTTTCAATAAACTGAACCTCTGGAGCATTCCCTGGAGTAATTTCAACTAGCAAAGCTCCCTTTGGGCCACTCTCTTTACGGTCCGCTCCTTGAGTCGTACCACTATACCACGCACATGGCTGGCTAGACACTTCTTGGCAAGTATGAATATGTCCGAGCGCCCAATAGTCATAGCCTTTTTCTCTTAGTTCAGGAATCGAAAATGGTGCATAACGACCTTGTGCAGTCGCAAGTTCTCCATGCAATACCCCAATATGAATATCACAGTTGGCACTCTTTACCGGATACTCTTGAACTTTTCTGGTAGCTATAACTGGAACCTCATAACTAAACCCACTAAAGGCCACACGTTCTCCGTTTCTCGTCTCCACTTCAATCGTTTCAACGGCACTCCCAAAAGTATAAATATGCTCCCCAGAAACGTATGAAGTGCCCGCATCATGATTTCCAAGCGCTACAACGACGGGAATTCCAAATGGCGCTAGGCGATTCAACTGACTCTGTAAGAACAATTTTTCTTTGACGAAGGTACGAGAACTATCCAGCAAATCCCCCGCCAACACAAGCGCATCGACTTCTTCTTCAATCGCCACATCGATGACTCTTTCAAAGGCATCAAACGCCGCTTGTTTTAGCTCTCTTGCGATATCTTTATGGTTCTTCCCGACACCTGCGTACGTCATTCCTAGATGGACATCGGCAGCGTGGATGAATTTCACCATACGTTGCTCCTTTCTTTTCTTCAAAAAAAGCATATTTTCCTGAACCGTCTGTTGTGCGTTCAAAGAAAATATGCTTTGGATCGATTCTTAATAAAACCGTTTAAAATTAATTATTTTGCGCTATAAAGCTCTTGTAATGGATTTGTGATGATACGGTTGATATCTTGCATAATTGTATTCAAACGTTGTTCAGCTTCCATTAACGCTTTAATATGCTCATTTTCAGACACTTTTTGTCCTAATTCTTGTGCTTTTTGAATATCTTCTTCAGTGATTTCTTGTCCTGAGAATTGTTTTTGTTGTAACTCGACATTCACTGTACGGAATTCTTCAAATAAAGTTCTTGCTGTTTCGTCAGCATAAATCGCTTCGAAGCTTTCCTTTACTGTTTTGAATTCTTGTAATTCGCGTAAGTCGCGTTCTAATTGATTGGCTGTATCATAAATATTACTCATGTTTCTTCCTCCTTAAAATACTCTTTTATTATACCATATTTTGTATAGCTAAACTATTAATACGTACGTACGTTCGCATTATCGATTTCTGAATTTATCCCAGAGGTTTTTACCCCATTCTTGGATTTGATTCCAAACTTGTTCGCCCGCTTTTTGAGCGTCTTTGATAAATTGATCGACACCGTTATTCGTATTGTTGTTTTTGTTATTTTGCTTCGTCTTCACGGCTTCTACATTAAATGGAGTATTCGCGGTGAATTGAAGCAACCCTTCCATCTCTAGTTTAAAGAGTGGCCCTACTCCTTCACGACTAGATGCTGATAAAGAGTAGTTTCCTGATTGATCATATCCCATCCAAGTTGCGACAACAACGTCTGGTGTATATCCAATCATCCATTGGTCACGAGAACCATTGTCATTATTGATAGCTTCGGTTGTCCCTGTCTTACCGGCAATCGTCTTACCTGCTGGTGAAAATGGTGCGCCAAGACCTTCTGAACCGTACACGGTTAATAGCATACTTGTCATCTTCTTAGCGACTTCTTCCGTTGTCACACGGTTTTCCTTCACGGCTGTATTGTCTACAACGACTTTCCCATTTGCATCCACAATTTTCGTTACAAAACGCGGTTGCACACGAACGCCTTTATTGGCAAAAGCTGTATAAGCAGAGGCCATTTGTTCTGGAGAGACCCCTTTTGTAAGTCCTCCAAGGGCAATCCCTAAGTACTCATCTCCTGGATCCGTTTCGATTCCGAACTGATGAACCTTCTCGATTCCTTTCTTCAATCCGATTTTATCGAGTAACCATACAGCAGGAGCATTCCAACTGTGGTTCAAGGCTTCAGTCATCGTCACAGTTCCTTGATACTTTTTATTCCAGTTCTCAGGCGTATATTTATCTGAACCATACGAACGTTTCTCGTCCACGAGAACAGAATTAGGTTGATACCCTTCTTCAAGAGCCGGAGTATAGACGGCTAATGGTTTAAATGTCGACCCTGGCTGAGCCTGCAGCTGTGTTGCACGGTTAAATCCACGGAAAGTATGTTTCTCGTTAGTACGGCCCCCTACTGTTGCAAGGACATCCCCAGTTTGCGGATCCATGGCAATCGAAGCCGCTTGAGCAACCGTACCGTCACTCGCTTTCGGGAATAACCAACTGTGTGAGAAGGTTTCTTCCAAATCTGCTTGCATATTTTGGTCTAGACCTGTGTAGATTTTATATCCTTTGTTCAGCAAGTCTTCTTCGCTAATTCCGTATTTCGTTGTGATTTCATTAATAACCGCATCGAAATAATATGGATATTTATAACGGGCATTCGCTTCATACGTATCTGTCACGGTAATCACTTCAGCAGCAGCTTTATCGGCTTCTTCTTGCGTGATTTTGCCATTATCGACCATTAACTGTAAGACGGTTGCACGGCGTTTCACCGTCGATTCCATATCGTCAATCGGATTATAGACATTCGGTGCCTTTAAGCTACCTGTAAGGACAGCCGCTTCACTGATGGTTAAATCCTTGGCACTCTTTCCGAAATAACGAAGCGACGCATTTTCAATTCCGTACGCCCCATTTCCGAAATAGGCATTATTCAAATACATCTCCAAAATTTGGTCTTTGGAATATTTCTTCTCCAACTCGAAACTCAAGAAGAGCTCTTTCGCTTTTCGCATAAACGATTGTTCCTGAGTTAAGAACGCATTCTTGGCTAATTGTTGCGTAATGGTACTTCCTCCACCCGTCACTCGGCCACGGTTCATTAAGAGGCCAAATGTCGCACGAAGCAGCCCCACCGGATCGAACCCATGGTGGTCATAGAAACGTTTATCCTCTGTTGAGACTAGTGCGTTAATCATATTCGGAGAAATCTGGTCTATGGTTAGAAATTCCCCTTTATTGATATTCAAGACGCCGGCTTCTTGGTTATTTCGGTCATATACTTCGGTCACTTGAACCATCCCAGCACGTAAGCCACTCACATCGGTTGTCTTTGCGGAATAAACTAAAAATCCCGTAAACAGCGTTACTACCGTTAGCATCATCGCTAGAAGTAGCTTCGTTACATGAAATTTTCTCCAAAAGCGACGAATCGCCATCATGATTTTATGATTCCAAATACTCTTTATAATGGATTGTTTTTGTGGTTCTTCAGTATGACGGTGCTCGAGTTCAGTGTCTTGTTCGACTTCGATATTTTCTTCGTCATGATTCTGATTGTTAAATTCTTCGTTCATTACAATCCTCCTTTTAAATTGAGTCTATTATACTGTACCATAAAACCCTTTAAAACCACATAAAAACTACACACCTTTACGAAAAATTAAACGATAAATAGAAATAACAATAAAGAGACAGTTAGACGTAAATGATTGCTTTGAAACCTTACAGATTTCTTCAT
>JAGZLX010000047.1 GCA_018364485.1 Granulicatella adiacens | reverse complement strand
GAATATTGTCTTCGGTAACCTAGAATCTACGTAAGGATACAACTTAGCATTTATTGCATCAACTACTTCTGCAGTAATCTTGCCAGAAAAGTTTTCATTAAGGATTTCTATCGCTAAATCTAATTTTTTTATTGTTTCTATAATAGTATTGTTGTCGACATAGTAAGTAATGGCATGTCGCGTCTTGTCACCTTCTATATAACGAGCGCCAACAATTAGATCGTTTGGAATAGTACGACTATTCTTCTTTAATAGCTCTTTTGCTCGCCGACTCTTAGCTACTATGTCTTTATAAACAATTGTTATAAAAGCTCCTTCAAAATAGGTAACAGTCTCCCAATATCGTCTTAGTGAATCCAACTGCTTTCTTAACTCAATTAACTCATTTATCGTAACAACTCTATTGGATAAGAGTTTAGGCGCTCCTGGTTTACTACTATTCGATCGTTGCTCAAAACGCCCCTTTAATTGTAAAAGATTATTCATCTATATCAATTCTCCTTTAATTCTCTAGCTGTTTGGCTTTTAGATATTCCTGTCAATATTTCAATTTCTCTTACCGTAAAACCTAATTCCTTCAATTCTTTTAAGGTTGTATTCTCAACAGGTTTATAAAAAATTGAAAATAATCTCCGTAAATAGTCGAACTTATCTGTTAAGCTGCTGAATGCGACTGCACTTTTCAAAATATTCTTAAGCTCCCCAGGATATGGAATTGGGGAACAAAGAGCAACTATCTTTTTGAAAAGTCTCACATTTTTACCAGAGTGCTTTGAATCATTCAAAATAGTTGACATCATGGACTCCGCAATAACCAACAAATCTTCTTGACTATATCGATTAAAGTTAATAACTGCATCAAATCTTCGAATTAGAGCTTTATCAAAAGCACTAAATAAATTAGTAGTTGCAATCAAAACAATTCCATCTCGCAACGTATCCATCCCTTTTAATATTGCTGTAGTTGCACGCCCCATCTCCCTAAGATCATTATTATCTAATCTGTTTAATGCGATAGCATCAATTTCATCGAACAAAATAAGTGTTTGTTCAGGATGTGTAAAACTATTGATTTCTTTAAATAAATTAGCTATATTTTTTGCGGTTTGACCTAGTTTACTATCAATAATAGTTTCAAAATCTACAACATATAGCTCTCTTTGTAACAAGCGAGCAATCTGCTTTACTGTCTCCGTCTTCCCTGTCCCAGGTGCACCTTCAAAAAGAAATTTATCTACACCAATATTTCGTCGTACGGCGTTCACTAGCCCAATAATATCTGAAGATATCGCTTCTGGAAGTGGTAAAGGGTTAAAATTTGTCAACTGAATTTTTCTTAGTGATTCAAATTTTTCTTCACTTACTTGTGGAATAAATGTATTGTTTTCTGAAAGCAGTGCTATAATATATTCTGCTAATTGATGATCTCCCACTTTATCGAATGCTTTAGCTATCTCATAGGCTTCAGTTCTAAATCCAGAAGCATTACCCTCTGTAAAATATCTAATAAGGTTTATCACTTGTTTTTTTTTCATCTGTCTGTCCTCCTAAAAATATAATAACAATTTTATGGGACAAAATCAACTATATAGGGACAAAAATGCATTTTTAGTATAAGGGGTCTGAAAAGTTATTACATAATCATAATTTTTCTCTAAAATAGAACTATCTTGCTACAATAGTAAAACGGTGAAGATAATCTGTTGCATCCCACACAATTATTGATGGAAATCAACTTCGTTTTGACGGCACTACTACTCAATTATGGGGGCAATAGTTCAAATGGCTCTTTTTCATTATTATTAAATTTGGAATCTGTGTATTCTGGGTTGGCTACGCCTAAAACAATGCCGCGTCAGTCATACACATATGGTGTAAACAAAAAAACCAGGGTTGCCCCTGGTTTTTTTCTTTATTCCACTGTTTGTTCAAAGTGAGCGACTAAGTCGTTGATGACTCCACTTGATACAATCGTATCGATTTGTTTCATCGCATGGTACACGCTATCTGATTTTGAAGAACCGTGTGATTTCACGACTGCTCCTTTAAGACCAAAGAGCACCGCACCCCCGAATTGAGAGTAGTCCAATGTATTCTTTAATCCATAGAACGTATTCTTGAGTAAGAGCGCTCCAAGTTTTCCTTGGATTCCTTGCCCTTTGATGCCTTCTTTTAGAAGTCCCATCATCGCAAGCGCTGTTCCTTCGATGGTCTTGAGGACCGCGTTTCCTGTAAATCCGTCTGTTACAACCACATCCGCAGCACCTGTTAAGATGTCACGAGCTTCCACGTTTCCTACGAAGTTTAAGCTGTCGTCTTCTTTTAAGAGTCCGTAAACTTCTTTTGCGAGTTCGTTCCCTTTTCCTTCTTCAGCTCCATTATTTAATAAGCCGACTGTTGGGTTCTCGTAACCAAGAACGTATTTTGAATAATAACTTCCAAGAATACCGAATTGGTGAACGTTTTTCGGTTTACATTCCGCGTTTGCACCTACATCCATCATAATAAATTGACGGTTTTCTTTTCCAAGAACAGGCAACACTGGCATTAATCCTGGACGGTCGATTCCTTTAATACGGCCAACCACTAATAATCCAGCCGTTAGAAGAGCCCCTGTGTTTCCGCAAGAGAAGAGCGCATCTGCTTTCCCTTCTTTCACAGCTTTAGCTGCAACGACCATTGAAGCGTCTTTCTTCGAACGAATCGCTTTAACTGGTTCGTCATCAGAGTTGATTTTTTCTGAACAGTGAATCACGCGAATATTTGGAAGGGATTCCTCCAAGCATGTGTTCACTTTTGCTTCGTCTCCGTATAATTGAAACTCGACAGTTGGCATTTCCTTTGCTGCAAGGACGACCCCTTGGACGATTTCTTTAGGAGCGTTATCTCCACCCATCGCGTCAATTGCAATTCTTACCATTGTTGTTCCTCCTCTTCTAGCCACGTGGCTGTGAAGTTATCCATTGATTTCTTTCGTTGTTTGTTCGATAAATGCCTTCATGCGTTTTGTCTCGTCTTTTTCTCCTGCTGGATCTTCCGAGGCATAAAGGATTGCATCTTTACGTGCTTGTTCTAGTATATCATAATCTCGTATTAAATCGGCAATCTTAAAGTCTGGAATACCGGACTGTTTGATCCCAAATACATCCCCAGAACCACGGAGCTCCAAGTCTTTTTGACTGAGATAAAATCCGTCCGTCGACTCGCACATAATGCGCATGCGCTCTTTCCCGTTTTCGGTCTTTGGACTCGCCACCAAAATACAGCTTGAGGCATGTTGTCCACGACCGACACGTCCACGTAACTGGTGCAGCTGCGCTAACCCGAAGCGGTCCGCATCTAAAATCACCATCACTGTGGCATTCGGCACGTCCACCCCAACTTCAATCACCGTTGTGGAGACGAGTACTTGTAGCTTGTTGGCTTTAAAGTCCGCCATCACCGCTTCTTTTTCTTCAGCCGGCATCTTCCCGTGCAGGAGTCCCACTTTCACGCGGTCTGAGAAATGCGCTGAAATCATGCGGTAAATCTCTTCAGCGTTTTGCACATCGAGATGTTCCGACTCTTCAATCAGTGGCGAAATCATATATGCTTGTCGCCCTTCTTGAATTTGACGTTCCACGAAATTGAAAATCTGTTCTATTTCCTGCTCGCGAACCCAAGATGTTTTAATAGGCTGACGGCCACGAGGAATTTCACTCAAAATCGAGGTGTCCATTTCCCCAAAAGCCGTAATCGCAAGCGTACGAGGAATCGGTGTTGCCGTCATTTGAAGCACGTTCACACCCGCTCCTTTTCCAGCGAGTGCCTGACGTTGTTGCACCCCGAAGCGATGTTGCTCGTCAATAACGACAAAGGCCAAGTCTTTAAAGTTCACATCTTGTTGGAATAAGGCATGAGTCCCGATAATCAGGTTTGCCTCTCCACTCTCAATTTGAGCGAGTAACTCTTTTCGCTTCTTCTGTGAACGATTCATACTTCCCGTTAACAACACTGCTTTCAACGGTGTTCCTTGAATCAATTTTTCAATCGTCAGCATATGTTGTTCCGCCAAGATTTCTGTAGGAACCATGAGCGCTGCTTGCTTACCTGTTAGAGCCGTTGCGACCATGGCAATCGTCGCCACAATCGTCTTCCCGCTCCCTACATCCCCTTGCAAGAGACGATTCATCTCATAAGGCGCACGCAGGTCAAAGCAAATCTCATTCACGACTTTCTTTTGCCCATCTGTCAGTTCAAACGGCAACGTCTGAATAAAGGCCTTCAACTGAGCATTATCATACAGCACCGCTTGCCCTTTTGTTTGCTGATGACGTTTCTGACGCATCCATTGCAAGCGCAGTTGATATAAGAAGAGCTCCTGGTAGACGAGCTGATATTGCGCACTCTGTCTTTCTAGTTCATCTTTTGGAAAATGCATTGCTCGTACAGCATCCCGATGCCCCATCAAGTGGTGCGACACCGTCAACTCTTCTGGCAATACTTCTGGAATTTTATCTTCAAAACGATCCATCGCCGTATGAACGAGTTTCAATATCGTCGCCTGCTTCAACGATTTATTCGTGCGATAAACCGCCTCGACTTGGTCGCCTTCTTCGTCTTCCACGTTTCGGTTCGATAAGATTTTCATCCCCATCAGAGTTGTTCGCTTTGCATCCCATTTTCCGTAGATAGCAATCTCTTCGCCCTGAACCACTTTATCTTTTAAATACGGCTGATTAAAGAACGCAACTTGGATGACTTGCTGGTCAATCGCCATGCGAAACGCTAACCGATTCTTCTTGAAGCCGTAGTAGCTGACAACCGGTTGTGTCGCCACAAGCCCTTTTAGCGTGACTTTCTCTTGGTCCATGATGGTATTGACATCACGAATTTGAATATCTTCATATCGAAACGGGAAATGCGTTAACAAATCATAGACTGTTTCGATGCCCAGTTCGGCTAATGGTTCTAATCGTTTTGGCCCAACGCCTGGCAAGACTTGCACACTTTGAAAGACTTCATTCATCCAATCACATCCTTTCTACTTTAATAAGTGTAATTCAAGTCCGGTTTAATCGTCAAGGGGAAGGAAAATGAGGGATAAGCGTATTTATCTGTTAAATATTCCTTTCATCCTTTCGGATATCTTCATATTCGCGTGAATAGCTGTACCGGAAGGAGCCTATAGTCTCCTTTCCTCTCGAGCCTCAAACTGATACTAGGAAATTCTTTCCAAGTATCAGTAATTCGCATCGAGTACGCTCGCTATTCATGCGAATATAGAATCCGAAAGGCTTCCCAGGAATATTTCAAGGCACTTCCCTCCCTCATTTTCCTTCCTCCCTCCTCAACTCTTACAGTGCCAGAAGTTTTTGTCTGCATTCCACAAAGTGCAGTCTTCCCTCGTTGAACCTTTCCGCACTAAAAAAACTAGGGAGCACCCACTCAGTGCGCTATTTTCCCTTCCGAGGCGAGTGAAGACTCAGAAGCAAGAGAAATTTAGAAAGCGCCAGCTGCTCAGCGAAATCCCCTGATGTGAGCATGAAAACCAACCAGTACACTTACTTATTCATAAGAGAAAAATCGAAAGACGGAGAAACTTACGGATTCTATAATAACAGTAATGGGGAATGGTATTAAATGCGAAAAAGCTGGAGTTAGGAATTTATTCCTTACTCCAGCTTTGAGGCTTTAAAGGTGAGAGACTTCGGCTCGAACCGGTACCCCATTACAGTTATTATAGAGGAATCCGTAAGGATTCGAAGTCTTTCGATTATTTTAAATTTATTATTCTACAGATAATAAGTAAGTGTATACTGGTTGGTTTCCTTCATGGACTTCAACCTCTACATCAGGGTATTTCGCTTCTACAGCTTCAGTGATTTCTTCCACTTCGCTTGCTTCTGCGTCTTCACCATAGATGATTGTTAGGATCTCTGAATCGTCGTTGATCATTTTATCGATTGTCGCAAGAGTTGCTTCCTTACGGTCCGCAATACTTACTAAAATCTTGCCATCTACAATCCCCATGAAGTCGTCTGTTTTGATTTCAACGCCATCAATGTTTGTATCACGAACAGCGTTTGTAATTTGACCACTTGATACAAGAGCCATTTGTTCGCTCATTGCAGCTTGGTTATCTTCTAAGCTTGCTTCTGGATTGAAGGCTAATAATGAAGCTAACCCTTCTGAAATCGTACGAGTTGCAACAACGGCAACTGCAGCATCTTCTGATACTTCAGCCGCTTGGTTTGCAGCCATTTGAATGTTTTTGTTGTTTGGTAATACGATAACTTTTTCAGCATGCGCTTCTTTTACCGCTTGAAGAATATCTTCTGTACTTGGGTTCATTGTTTGACCACCATTTATGATTGTCGTTACACCCATGCTCTTGAATAATTCTTGAATTCCTTCACCTGCAGCAACTGCTACGATTCCGTATTCCGCTTTTTGTTTTTGCGCTGCTTCTTTTACTTTTGCTGAGTAGTCAGTTTTTAACACTTCTTCGTGTTGCAAGCGCATGTTGTCCACTTTCACTTTCATTAATGAACCGAAGCGTTGTCCGTAGTTCATCACTTCACCTGGACGTTCTGTATGCACGTGTACTTTGATGATTTCATCGTCAGCTACTACAAGTAAAGAATCTCCAAGTTCGTTTAAGTAGTTACGGAAAGTATCGTAGTCGAATGTATCTACGACTGTTTCGCCTTCACCGATTTTCACCATGATTTCAGTACAGTAACCGAATTTGATGTCGCCTGTTGATACGTGTTCGTAGTCAACGCCTGCTTCGTGGTGAGCCACTGAAGTTAAATCGATTTTATTGCTTTGTAATGATTGAACAGGAACTGCTTCCCCTGTTAATGCTTCGAAGAATCCGTTGTAAATGAATACAAGACCTTGACCACCTGAGTCCACTACGCCAACTTCTTTTAATACTGGTAATAAATCTGGAGTTTTCGCTAATGCTTTTTCAGCACCACGTAAAACAGATCCCATTACTTCGATGATGTCGTTTGAAGTTTCTAACTTACGTACACCACGTTTAGCTGATTCACGAGCAACAGTAAGGATTGTACCTTCTACAGGTTTCATAACCGCTTTATAAGCAGTTTCCACACCGTTCGTAAATGCTTGCGCTAATTCTTCACCAGTGATTTCATCTTTACCGACAACGGCTTTAGAGAAACCACGGAATAATTGAGATAAGATAACCCCTGAGTTCCCACGAGCACCCATTAATAATCCTTTTGCTAAATCTTGTGCTAAATCACCTACAGTTGTTGCTGTAGAGTTTGCAACACGTTCCGCACCAGATTTGAATGAGAGCATCATGTTTGTCCCTGTGTCTCCATCTGGTACTGGGAATACGTTTAATGAGTTTACGAATTCTGCATTTTCAGATAAACGCATTTCACCGATTTCCACCATTGCGCGGAAATCTTGAGCCGTAATAGTTTTCATAGTTGCCATATTATTCTTATTTCCTCCTGACTAGAATCAACAAGCATTACGCTTCGATGATTTTAACTCCTTGAACATAGACATTCACTGTATTTGCAGCAAATCCTAACATTGTTTCTAAGTTATATTTCACTTGTTCTTGAACGTTTCTACAAATCGCAGAAATCTTAGTACCATAACCTACAATAATGTAAACATCCACTGCAACGCCTTCCTCTTCTTGACGAATCACAACACCACGAGTGAAGTTTTCTTTCTTCAAGATTTCATTAAAGTTGTCGCGAATTTGATTGCGGCTTGCCATACCAACAACACCATAGTTATCTGTAGCGGCACCACCAACAACCGTTGCAATTACTTCATTGCTAAGTTCAATTTGTCCATTTTCTGTTTGAATTTTTACTGTCATACAAATACCTCCCTTAAATGTATAAAGGTGTCTGCCTAATTTTTAGACAGATTGACACATTATTTCTATACTATAATATCACATTCCAAGCTGTTTACCTAGCCTTTTACCACATTTTTAACCTCTTAGAAAACTCACTAACCAGTACGCTTGCATTCTAGGGTCAACTATGCTAAATTATTTAAGTATATGATTTAGTTCAAAATTATATCAGCTGATAATGAATTAAATAAGGAGGAGAATAACAATGGCTAAAGTATGTTATTTCACTGGACGTCGTGCTGAAACAGGTAACACTCGTTCTCACGCTATGAACGCTAACCGTCGTACTTGGAAACCAAACTTACAAAAAGTTCGCGTTTTAATCGATGGCAAGCCTAAAAAAGTATGGGTTTCAACTCGTGCATTAAAATCAGGTAAAGTAGAACGTGTTTAATACAGAGCACTATTAAAAAGAGCTTAGGCGATATCCCTAAGCTCTTTTTGTTTTTCTAAAAATAAATAAGCCGAAGGCTTAAAACAATAGCTAATGAATACTATTCGCATTCCAAGCTGCTTGACGTTTTGGATAGCGGACATCATTGTAATGGTACCGGCAGGAGCCTAAAGTCTCCTTGCCTACCAAGCTTCAAACCAAGGCTAAGCGACCAGTCGCCAAGCCTTGGTAATTCACATTGGTTACTTCTCCATTACAATGACCGCTATCCTCCTCAAGCAGCTTTTCATGCTTTACGATTGAACCGCGATTGTTTTAAGCCTTACTTTATAAAAAGAGCTTGGGAATCGTCTCAGTTTTTATCTGCTTTAAACAGATGCTACTTTACCTGAGATTAATGCCAGGAAACCAAGGGACCATGGGTGGTGCTTTTTATGGGGTTAGGTGGATGTGCTTTTTTGAGTTTTATTTCAAAAAAATGGAGTTTGTGAAAAGTCCATTGTTATACGCTTTGAAGGCTTCTCAATAAAATGAAATCTATTTACATCATTTGTAAATTCTTAAGTTTTTTGGATTTGCAACTTCCGAAAAAGGCTTATCTATAAGAAATATAGCGTGCCTCTCTTTGAAAATAACAGCGCACGTAAAAATTCCAAAATTCACTTATAAGTGAATTTTGGAATTTCAAAACTCTTTGTGATAAATACAAGCTACCTCTTGTTTTAGATATCTTTAAAACAAGTAGTTGGAACGCTCATGACTATCCTAAAAATCTCAGTTTCTTAATTAACTTCCTTTTACACGTTTTATAGTGTTTAAGGTTGTAGTGACTAATTCATCAATAGGCATTGTTTGACTATCTGTTTTTAACCATTCATCAAAAACATTGTAGAGACCACCGATAATAAATCTACTATCATAATTGATTTGTCTTTGCGTACTGTTTGTGATATGCCAAGGTGCCTTTATGCTAGTATAAACATCAGGAAGCTTATCATACCACCTTTGTAAAACAAGCGCTTGCAATCTTGCATCTTGCAAAATTTTTAATGGTTCAGTGTACTGACTCCAGTACTGAAAAAATAAGTTCACAAGATCCTCAAAATCATCCAATTTTTCTGTTTGAAGTTCAATAATATATCTCTGGATTAAGCGGTCGATATAGTTCGTGAGGACTTCCTCTTTTGAATGGTAATAACGATAAAATGTTCGTCTAGCAATCTGAGCATGTTCGCTGAGTTCTGCGATGCTAATATTTTTCAAAGATTTTCTAGTTGCTAATAAATCGAACATGGCCTCTTCCAGCCATTGCCGCGTTTGATATTCCATGATATTTTCCCTTTCCTGGCACACTTCTCGTCAAACTGTGCCAATTTCACTTAACATCTTGTTTTTGTAATCGTATGTCCTTACACTAAAACTATCGCGCGTGATAGTTGATTAAAATTTATTGTTAACATTATACAATTGTTAGTTGTTATTAAGGAGGAAAACGATATGAGCATTCTTTTTAACGTTTGGATGCTACCTATTTTATTTATTTTACACGATTTTGAAGAAATGATTATTATGCCCTTGTGGAAAATACGCCATCATCAAAAGTTAGCGACTTTTAGGAAACCGTTTTTTGGTTCTGTTACGCAAGGTTCCGCCTTTGCAGTAGGTGTTTTAGAAGAGTTTGTTATTTTGCTGTTTATTTCTGGATTTTGCCAATTGACTCACAACAACCTACTCTATTTATCTTTTGTAATAGCTTATACAGCTCATTTCATAATTCATTATATCATGTGCCTGCAATTTAGGGGCTATGTTCCTGGAGTCGTCACAGTAACACTAGAGCTGCCAATGGTTTTAATGATTATTTCCCACTATTGGCCTTATGATGTTTCTTTGTTATCAGTCGTTGTCTATCTTTTATTGGCCATGATAATAGCTTTTACGAATCTTAAAATCATGCATCTCATCATGCCAAAAATCCAAACACATCTAGAAAAATACGCGAAACAAAAATGATGAAGCGACTGAATTTTCTTCTCATAACTCAACTCCATAATCAAAACACCCCAAAAGTTAGATTTTTTCTAACCTTTTGGGGTGCTTTTGCGATGTTTTGTTTTATCTCCAATGATCTCGGGTTTGGGCTACTAAGATGAGTCCTTTTGTAAAGGAAATGGTCATCTTGTCACTTGTAAATTCATTGCTGACAAGAGCCACTGGGTATGCGTAGCTTTTTGAATCGAGCGTGTATTTCACATCGACGAGGGTGACATTTTCCACAGGAGTCATACTAATAAAGGAAAGGTACTTCGTAAAGTCCATCTTTTCTATCGTGTAGGTGCCTGGCTGGATGAAATTCACGACATTCGTTGCATCCTCAAACACCACATACGGAATAAGCGGTGCTAAGTCTGGTCGCATCATCGTCCATAAGGTACTAATCGCGTGGTCCACTCGCCCGCCAAAAGAACCGAGTACATGAATCGGTGTCTCTTTGTAATGCTCCTTCACCCATAGCAAGGCTGCCTCAAAGTCAGTATCGTCTTTTTCAGAAGGGAGCGGGACAATAGTACCCGCTGCTTCATGAATCAAGTCGCGCTGTTCTTTTGTGACAGAATCAAAGTCCCCAATCGCTACTTCCATGGGAAGATGCTGGTCTAATAACCGAAGAGCGCCACCATCGACTCCGACAAAACGGAAGTCTTCATAGGCCTTTCCGTACCGATATTCTAAGAGATTCTTGATGTTCTCTTTGGTATTTGGTCCCCCCAAGACAATCACAACTTCCATCTTCGTCCCTCTTATGCTTCTTTAATTGAATCAATCGCAGCTTTGATATCGTCTGCGTAGTATACATATGAACCGGCAACGGCAACGTCTACCCCTGCTGCAGCGCAAAGTTTTGCTGTTTCGCCGTTCACTCCGCCGTCTACTTCGATTAAGTAGTGGTATCCTTTTTCTTGGCGTAATGCGACTAATTCGCGTACTTTATCCAATGTTTCTGGAATGAATGATTGACCGCCGAATCCTGGGTTTACTGTCATCACTAATACAAGGTCCACTTCGCTTAAAACAGAGGTAATGGCACTGACTGGTGTTCCTGGGTTAATCACGACACCAGCTTTTACGCCTTCTGCTTTAATCGCTTGAAGCGCACGGTGAATATGTGGCGTTGCTTCCACGTGAACAGAGATGTAGTCTGCTCCTGCTTTTGCGAATTGTGGAATGAAACGTTCTGGGTTTTGTACCATTAAATGGCAATCTAATACTAAATCCGTCACCGGACGTAATCCTTCAACGATGTTTGGTCCTAATGTTAGATTTGGAACGAATTGTCCGTCCATCGCATCGATATGAATCCAATCTGCTCCTAGTTTTTCGACTTTCTTAACGTCTTCTCCTAGTGTTGCAAAATTTGCGCTTAAAATTGATGGTGCTACTTTCATGTTCTGTCTCCTCTATCTACTTTTTTCGTTTATAGACTGGTTTTCTTTGGTCCAGTTCTTCATAGAAATTCAAATAATGCTCGTATCGCTCTTGCCAAATGTCTCCTGACTCCACGCCTTGAATCACAGCGCAGTTTGGCTCATGTTGGTGCGAACACTCTCTGAACTTACATTCATGCTCTACTTCGACAAACTCAGGGAATAAATGCGGTAAGTCTTCTTTTTCAATCTCCATAAAATCAACCGTACTGAATCCCGGAGTATCCGCAATCCACACGCCTTCGATTTCATGAAGCGATACGTGACGAGTCGTATGACGCCCACGCCCTAATGCATTTGAAATCTCTCCCGTTTCTTGGTTTAAATCTGGAATCATCTCGTTCAGCAAGGTCGATTTTCCAACCCCAGACTGCCCTAAGAAGATGACCTTCTCACCACGTAGGCTTTCTAACAATGGTGCTTTATCCTTCATCACTTCTTGCCCGAAATAAACCGGATAGCCGATTTTTTCATAACGCGCCTTAATGTCCACGAGGCGTGACATCCCTGCCTCATCCAGCAAGTCCGTCTTCGTAATCATGATGACTGGTTTCACATCCAAGCCTTCCAAGTAGACGAGGAAGCGGTCCACTAAATGCGTCGAAAATTCTGGTTCGACAGCCGACATCACGATAATCCCGACATCCACATTGGCAACAGGCGGACGAACGATGGCATTCTTTCGCGGCAAGATTTTCGTTAGCGTTCCTTCCTGCAAATTACTACTCTCGAACTCCACCACATCCCCAACAAGTGGCGATTGGCCTCGTTTGCGGAAAACTCCGCGCGCACGAGTTTGATAGATGACTCCATCCGATTCAATATAGTAGAACCCGCTCAACGCTTTAATAATAATTCCTTGAGTCATAAGTACTCCTTCAAAGTAAAGATATACTTATTATATAGCGAACGAGAACGCATGACAAATGACTTGAAGAAAAAAAGCATTACTGAAAGGCACTGACCCCCATAAATGAGAATTAAATAAAAACAGCTCCAAGTTGGAGACGGTGGTATTATTGTCAAGAAAATAGAATAACAAGCTATAAAACTGTCGAAATAGGTGGCTTTTAGGATTTTAAAAGAAATCAGTTCTATAATAAATTAAAAATCGTGTTGGTAGAAAAATCGTCTACTTCTACCAACACGATTTTACAAAGAGCCAGTACTTACATCTCTTTTTCTCCTGTAAAA
>JAGZLX010000046.1 GCA_018364485.1 Granulicatella adiacens | reverse complement strand
TTCCTGCAGCCAGTGCAGACATCACTTTTCCAATTCCTGATTGGACAAGGACAATCGATTTTCCGACAAGTGTTCCTTCGATAAATTCCCAGTTGGCAACGGTTGTTTTCTTCTCAATCGTCATCTCTTCTTCGAGCAGACGTTTTTCTTCTTCCATTGCCGCAATAATTCCAAATTTCATTCTTTCACCTCATCCTTATCGTTCGATCTGTTTCGACATCAAGACGATATCTTCATAACCGTCACCGATTTTGACGCCGTTCTTAAGTCGGCCTTCTTCTTCAAAGCCACACTTTTCATAGAGTCGGCGTGCTTTCTTATTCACAGCCACGACTTCAAGTTCAACACGACTGAGCGTCGAATATTCCGCCACCCAATCCAGCATTTCTTCCATCATCATGGTCGCAATCCCTTGGCCCCAGTAAGACTTCAATACGCTAATTCCTAATTCACCACGGTGTGAGAATTTAGGATGCAGGCTTCCAGCAATCGAACCGACCGCAATAATCTCGTCTCCATCTTTAGCTAGTAACATATATTGATTTTCGTTCTCGTAGAGCGATTCAATAAACAATTCTTCTTGAGCCACAGAATACTTCAACCCTTCAGGTCCAAAGGAAAGAAAATCCGTTTCGCTCCCTACTATTTTACTATAATCTAATAACGCTTTAGCATCGTCTTTTACTGGAAGTGCAAATGTAATTTCTCGTTCTTTACTCATCTGTTGCCTCCAATTGTTTGATAAATTCTTCGTACTCTTTTCCGTGTGGAACTAAACGAATCACGCGTTCTGACTCTCCGTCTCCAACACGCTCAATTTGAACTTTTAAGAAAGTCGAAGGAAGTTCATCTTCGATATACTGTGCCCATTCAACGACGCACACACCACCCGCATAGAAGTACTCTTCGAGGCCTACTTCGCTGGCGCCACCACTTTCTTCAATACGATACATATCCATATGAAATAGCGGAAGTCGCCCTTTACGGTATTCACGAATCAATGTATACGTTGGGCTCTTAATGACACGGTCAATGCCTAAACCAAGGGCAATCCCTTTTGTAAGAGTCGTCTTTCCAGCGCCTAAATCGCCTTCTAGAATGACGCAGCTATTTTCAAATAACGCTTCACCTAGACGCTGTCCTAGCGCCATTGTCTCCTCTTGTGATGTTGTATGTACTTCAAACATGATGATACTCCTTCAAACTTGGTTCGTTGTCTTGCATAAAAAAAGAGCCAAGACAAACTGTCTTAGCTCATTATAGCATATTTTGCTTATTTTAGAACGCGTCCTAAGAATTCTTTTGTACGGTCTACTTGTGGGTTTTCAAAGATTTGTTCTGGAGTTCCTTCTTCAGCGATAACTCCTTTATCCATGAAGACAACACGGTCGCTGACTTCTTTGGCAAATCCCATTTCGTGCGTGACAACAATCATTGTTAGCCCTGTGTGCGCTAAGCTTTTCATTGTTTCTAACACTTCGTTTACCATTTCTGGGTCAAGCGCTGATGTTGGTTCGTCGAAAAGCAATACATCTGGTTCCATTGATAATGCACGCGCGATGGCTACACGTTGTTTTTGACCACCTGATAATTGACGAGGTTTTGCATTAATGTACGCAGCCATTCCTACTTTTTCAAGGAATTCTTTTGCGATTTTTTCTGCTTCCTCTTTTGATTTTTTCAACACTTTCATTGGTCCAACAATACAGTTTTCTAACACGTTCAAGTTGTTAAACAAGTTGAATTGTTGGAACACCATTCCTACGTGAGTACGGTATTCGTAAATACTCTTGTCATGTTCAAGAATATTTTGGCCATCGTAGTAGATTTCGCCTGAAGTTGGTTTTTCAAGTAAGTTTACACAACGTAAGAGTGTTGATTTACCAGAACCACTGGAACCGATAATCGTTACGACTTCCCCTCGTTTTACTTCAAAAGAAATATCTTTAAGAACTTCATTAGTACCGAAAGTTTTACTTAAGTTTTGAATGGAAATTACTGCTTCGCTCATTATGCATTTCCTTTCTGTCTAGTTTTTTCTTCGACTGCTGACATTGAGTTTGAGTTCAATGGATCTGAATAAATCACTTCATAGTTATCTGGACCATCTAATTTACGCTCGAAGTAACGTAAAATACGAGTCACTGTGAATGTCATGATGAAGTATAAAATTAATGTGACAAAGAATGTATCGAAGTAACGGAAGTTTTGTCCCGCAACTGTTTTTGTAGCAAAGTACAATTCTGATACAGAAATTACGTTCAATACAGAAGTATCTTTGATGTTGATAACGAACTCGTTCCCTACTGCTGGAAGAATGTTACGAAGTACTTGTGGGAAAACAACATAGCGCATTGTTTGCCAGTGAGTCATCCCGATAGCTTGGCTGGCTTCAAATTGTCCTTGGTCGATAGAGATAATCCCACCACGAACGATTTCTGACATATAAGCCCCTGTGTTAATCGATACAATGAAAATTGCAGCGAATGTAACATCTAGGTTAATCCCAAACATTAATGCTGTTCCGTAGTAAATTACCATTGCTTGTACGATCATCGGTGTTCCACGGAAGAACTCTGTATAGCAGTTTAAAATGATAACTGCAATTTTTAGAAGGATTCGTTTAATCCCTTTTTCTGGTAGTGGAATTGTTTTGACAAATCCGATGAACATCCCGATTAATGTTCCGATAATTGTACCAATAATTGAAATATATAGTGTAATCCAGGCACCTGTTAAGAACATTTGCCAGTTCTGTTGAATGATTTTTACAATCCAATCAATACTCATTTATTTTCCTACTTTCTGTATTTAATGTGTATGTATACGCCACACGAAGTGGCGGTGTGTTATGTTTGTACTTTGCTTACTGCCTGTAGTTGAACTCGGGCTTTTTAAACTCGAATTCTTTGTAGTTGAGCTCGCCATCGCAGAAATGGCGTGCGTTTCCCGAAACGTCCGCACGACTCGTTCCGAGTCCCTTCTTTGAGTTTCAAATTCTTCGCACTGTGAAGAATTTTCCAACGGTCCATTTCTGAACGCGATGTCTCACATCCTGTAGTTGAACTCGGGCTCACAGGACTGACGTCCACTTCCCGTAGTAGCCGCACGACTTGTTCCAAGTCCCTTGCGTTACTCCGGTCCAGTGATTCAGTCCTGAGCGTTCGCCCTCGTATCCTTGTTATTCAGCAGCTGGCTGATTCTTAATTGCTTCTTCCATGATTTTTTGGCGTTCTTCGCTAGAGATTGTTTTTAATGCTTCGTTGATTTGTTTTGTTAATGGGCTATCTTTTTTAACACCAACAGCTGTTTGTATGTCTTCTGGTGATACTTTGAAGCCATCTGTTAATTTAACCATTACGAAGTCGCTGTTTGCTGCTTGAGCAGAAAGTGCTTCTGGTAATTCAGAAACGTAAGCGTCGATTGTTCCTGCTTGAAGTGCAACACGCATTGCTGGGAAGTTATCCATTGCAGCTTGTTTTTCAACACCAGGGATTTGGTCGATGACTGAGTAGTGGAAAGTGTTTAATTGAGCTGTTACTTTCGCACCAGAAAAATCTGCTAATGAAGTAGCTTTTTCGTATTTAGAACCTTTTTTAACGACTAAAACTAATTGTGAATCATAGTAAGAATCTGTAAAGTCGATTGTTGCTTTACGTTCTTCTGTAGGACTCATACCAGCAATGATCGCATCTATTTTACCTGAAACAAGCGCTGGTGTTAAGCCATCCCACTCAGTTTTTACAATTACTAATTCTTTTCCTAATTGTTTAGCCACACGTTTTGCGATTTCAACGTCGTAACCGCCAGCGTATTGGTCAGTTCCTTGAATTTTCACAGCACCGTTTGAGTCATCTTTTTGAGTCCAGTTAAATGGTGGGTACCCTGCTTCCATCCCAACCACTAATTGGTTTTGGTTTGCTGTTCCTTGGCTTGCAGGTGTTCCACACGCTGCTAAACCTACTGTCATTGCTAAAGCTGCAATTGCGCCTAAAATTTTTTTCATTTTCTTTCTCTCCTTCTCGATTATCAAACTGGTTCTCTCATAACACACAAAAAAGGAACCACGAACAAAAGCCGTGATTCCCCATAAAAAGTCATAAGTAGTCATTCTTTTGCCCGGTAATTGATTGCACTTCATGAGTATCTGGGCAGACATCATGACAGTGACTGACCTATTATGACCAGCCCCCAACGTTTTCACGTTTCGGCGAAATCCCCTTTCCAGTTTCCTGTACTCTTGTCATTCGCACCTCAGTTCAATAACCATTTGATTTAATTGATGAAAATAAATTAACATACATTTTCTTGAAAGTCAACCCATATATTTTCATTTTTTTGAAAATACCTACCAAAACTCTTTTTTTCTCGTCCACCTTCTCTAACATTATGCCTCAGAAAAGCATTATATATGAGTCGATGAAGCAACAGATATATTAATTACGGAAAATCTTGCGGATTTTATAATAGCAGTAATGTGACTAGTATTAAATGCGAATTAGTAGAAGTTAGGAATTTATTCCTTACTTCTACTTTGAGGCTTTAAAGGCGAGAGACTCATAGAGGCTCGAGCCGGTACAACATTACAGCTATTATAAAAAAATCCGCAAGGATTTGGAGTAATTACTTTCTCCTTTCCTCCTCCACTACCAGGTTGCCTTAGAAATGATCATTTTTCTGCACAAAAAAATAAATGATTACGAAGGACCTTCGAGTTTCTATAATCGCAGTGGTGGGGAATCGTATTAAATGCGAATTAGCAGGAGTTAGGAATTCATTCCTTACTCCTACTTTGAGGCTTTAAAGGTGAGAGACTCATGGAGGCTCGAACCGGTACCCCACTACAGCGATTATAAAAGAAACCGAAGGTTCCGCAGTAATCATTAATAAAGTATTTATATCCCAGCACAAAAAGAGTGCCTCATTTCTGAGGCACCCTGTTAGATGAATTATTTATTCACGTTTTCCCATTGCCAGTTCACAACTTCAGGAATATCTTCCCCGTGTTCACGGATGTAGCTGTGGTGGAATTCCACAGTTTCGTCCATTTTCGCAGCAAATTCGCTAGCTTTGTCGCCGTATACAGCAACTGCAGCGTCTTTAGCAACGTGGAAGCGGTCCATTTCAGATAATACACGCATATCGAATGGAGTTGTGATATCTCCGTTTTCACGGTATCCGTGGATATGAACGTTATGGTTGTGACGATCGAAGAATAAGTCACGAATCATACCTTCATAACCGTGGAAGCAGAATACAACTGGTTTGTCAGCAGTAAATAATTTATCAAATTCTTCATCAGATAAACCACGTGGGCCCACTTTTGGAGAACGTAATTTCAAAATATCTACTACGTTGATGAAGCGAATCTTCAATTCTGGGAATTGTTTGTGCAAGATTGAAATACCTGCTAATGCTTCTAAGTTAGGTTCAGTACCTGCAGCAGCGATTACTACGTCTGGTTCTTCTCCTTCTTTCACTGTTGAAGCCCAATCAATTACTTTGTAACCTTCGCTCACTAATTCTTTAGCTTCTTCTACAGAGTAGAATTGTGGACGTGGGTGTTTTGAAGAAACGATTAAGTTAATTTTATCTTCTGAACTTAAAGCTTCAGCCATAACAGCCATCAAACTGTTTGTATCCGCTGGTAAGTATTCACGAACGAATTCAGGTTTTTTCTCAGCTAAGTGTGTTAATAAACCTGGATCTTGGTGAGTATATCCATTGTGGTCTTGTTGGAACACTGTTGATGTTGCAATCAAGTTTAATGATGGATAGTTTTTACGCCATGGAGCGTGAGTTTTAGCTTTACGTAACCATTTGAAGTGTTGAGTGATCATTGAGTCAACTACACGTAAGAATGATTCGTAAGACGCAAAGAATCCGTGACGACCTGTTAATACATAACCTTCTAAGAATCCTTCAGCTTGGTGTTCTGATAATTGTGAGTCGATAACACGACCAACTGGTGAAATCCATTCATCGTAGCTTTCATCGCGACGACCAACCCATTGACGGTTCGTTGCTTTGAAGACTTCGTTTAGACGGTTAGATTTCGTTTCGTCTGGTCCGAAGATACGGAAGTTATCTGGGTTTGCTTTCACTAAGTCAGCAGCAAAACGACCAAATTCGATCATATCTTGTTTTTGGATAGCACCTGGTTTAGATGTATCGATTGCATGTTTAGTCCAATCAGTAATTTCCATAGGTTTTACAACCCCTGCGTTAGTGATTGGGTTCATGCTCATACGACGTGAGCCTTTTGGAGAAATTGCAGCAATTTCTTCTACTAATTTACCATTTTCATCGAATAATTCTTCTGGACGGTATGATTTCAACCAGTCAACTAATGCATCGATGTGTTCCATAGCTTCACCAGATACTGGGATTGGAACTTGGTGAGCACGGAATCCACCTTCGATTGGTTCGTGGTTCCATTCTTTTGGACCTGTCCAACCTTTAGGAGTACGTACTACTAATACTGGCCAATGTGGCATTGTAGCTTCTTGGGCGCTCTTAGAACGAGCTTCTTTTTGAATTGCTTGAATTTTTTCAATAGCTTCATCTAATTTAGCAGCCATTAATGGGTGAACTTCTTTAGGATCTGTTCCTTCTACAAAGATTGGATCCCATCCTAAACCGTTGAAGAATTGAGTTAATTCTTCATCAGTACGACGAGCTAAAATAGTTGGGTTGTGGATTTTACCACCGTTTAAGTAAAGGATTGGTAAAACGGCACCATCGTTAACTGGGTTGATAAATGTGTTTGAGAACCAACCAGCTGCTAACGGACCTGTTTCAGCTTCTCCGTCACCGATAACCGCTGCTGCAATTACGTTAGGATTATCTAAGATTGCACCTGTAGCATGTGATAATGAGTAACCTAATTCCCCACCTTCGTGAATTGAACCAGGAGTTTCTGGAGCCGCGTGAGACGCAATTCCTCCAGGGAATGAGAAGATTTTACATAATTGTTTGAACCCTGCTTCATCTTGAGTGATTTGTGGGTATAACTCAGTGTAAGATCCATCTAAGTAAGAGTTAGAAACCATTACTTGTCCACCGTGACCTGGTCCTTCAATGTAGAACATATCTAAGTCATATTTGTTAATGGCACGGTTTAAGTGCGCATAAATGAAGTTTTGTCCTGCGATTGTTCCCCAGTGTCCGATTGGATGAAGTTTAACGTCTTCTTTTTGGATTGGACGACGTAAAAGTGGGTTATCCTTTAAGTACATTTGAGCTACTGAAATGTAGTTCGCTGCACGCCACCAAGCATCCACCTTTGCTAAGTATTCTGGTGTATCAAATTGTGTCATGTGTATTTGTCTTCCCTTCTTATTTTTGGCTTCTAAAGAAATTCGAAAATGGCGTTTCAAAAATCCTTCTTTTATTTACCGCAAAGTATTTACCATACCTAATTACGGGTGTCAAGAAGAACCTCTAAAACGGTCATCGTTTTGATGTATTTCTCTTTTCCTTAGGAAATATTCCTGTTTTTAGACCGTATTTCTACTAATCTAAAACGTTCATAACCACATTTATTTGACTATTTCAACTCGAATATTGATCATAACTCATCATCGAGTACTCTATTTTACCATTTTTTATGTTCATTCTGCAATAAAACGTTCATAAAAAGTCAGATAGGATCAAAAAAACCGAGGTGAAATTCCTCGGTTTTTCTATCTCAATAGGGCTCATTAAGATTTTTATTTAAAATATTGAAGAAATTCTCCGTATCCCTCTTCTTCGAGTTTAGCAACTGGAATGAAGCGAAGAGATGCAGAATTGATACAATAACGTAGTCCTCCGAGTTCTTTTGGACCATCTTCGAAGACATGTCCTAAATGAGAATCCGCTTGACCACTTCTGACCTCTGTTCTCTTACGGTTTAATTTGTAATCTTCTTTTTCCGTTAATGTTGTATTTTCAATTGGTTTTGAAAATGATGGCCAGCCACAGCCTGCATCAAATTTATCCTTTGAGCTGAAAAGAGGCTCTCCGCTAACGATATCTACATAGATTCCATCTTCATAGAAATCATCATATTCTCCTGAGAACGGTCTTTCTGTGGCTTCATTTTGAGTCACTTCGTATTGAATTTCTGTTAATCGTTTTTTTAATTCTTCTTTTGAAAATTCCATCGTGGTTTCTCCTATTCAAATTGTTGTCGTTTCGACTGATGCGGATCTTGAATTCTCTTGAAGAGATGTTCCAAGTCCTTATTCGTTAAATGAACGAGTACGGGTCTTCCGTGCGGACAGTTATAAGGGTTTTTACATTTGGCTAAATCCACTAATAACTGACGTGCTTCCCATTCACTTAAATGATGGTTGGCTTTAATTGAACCTTTACAGCTCATCATAATCGCTGTAGCTTCTCTTAATTTGGCAACCGTAATCTTCTCATCGGCCAAGATAAAGTCGATAATTTCTTCGATAATCGCCTTCTCTTGCCCTTTCTTAATCCAAGCTGGATGCGATTGAATTTGGAATGTATTTTGCCCAAATGGCTCCATCTCGATTCCAAACTCCTCTACAAGAGGTAATCGTTCTTCCAACTTCACGCTGTCCTTCTTCGAGAATTCTAGCAAAATTGGCACCATCAATGGTTGACTAACTCTACCTACTTGACCAATTTCCACTTTAAACTGCTCGTATTTGATTCTCTCTTGAGCGGCATGTTGGTCAATCATATACAAGCCTTTTTCGTTTTGAGCAAATAAGTAAGTCCCATGCATTTGTCCAAAATAATGTAATTCTGGGAATTCTTTTTCTAATGGTTGAGTGTCAATTTTCTCAGCCAACTTCAAGTAGTCTGCATGGTCATCGTGGCTATCCACGAGTTCTTCTTGCTCAACAGGTTCAACTGCCTGGCAAGCTTTTAAAGGCGCATCATCGACCGGTAAAACTTCCACTTCTTCTCTTACGTTTTCAGTATAAGAAGGCGTTTCTACACGAGAAGATTCCACAATTGGTGTCTTCAATTGCCACTCTAAAGTTTGTTGGACTGGTTTTGGAGCTTCTACGCGGTTTTCCTTGCGTTTGAAGGACAAGTCTTCAATCGACTCAGGAATGCGTTGTACGCCTTGTATAGCTTCTCTAATCGCCTTTTGAATCACCTGCGAGAGTTCTTGCTCTTTACTGATTCGAACTTCTTGTTTCGTTGGATGCACGTTCACATCGACGAGTTGCACGTCCATTTCAATCGAAATAATCGTAATCGGGAATCGTCCCACCATCAATGTTGACCCATATCCGAGTGTAATAGCCTTTGCGATGGCCATATTGCGGATTGGTCGTCCATTAATGAAAATCGATAAGTAATTGCGGTTCGAACGTGTGAGTTCTGGCAGCGACGTATATCCTGACACTTTGAAATCTTCGTCTTCCCCGTGAAATGGTAACATCTTACGAGCGTTCACTGGTCCAATATTGCCAGCGACTGCCTGCAGCAAATCACCTTTTCCAGAAGTTTGTAATAACAGATTGCCATCATTTTTTAAAATAAAGGCAATTTCTGGATGGCTAAGAGACGCCTTACTCACGACATCGGTAATATGCGCTAATTCCGTCTGCAGTGTACGGACGAATTTCAATCTAGCTGGTGTGTTATAAAACAAATCTTCGACAAGGAAAGTCGTTCCTTTTAACGGTGGAACGGTCTTTTCTTCTTTAATCTCACCAGACTCAATCTTTAACTCCACGCCGCTGTCTTCACCGGTAGAAGTCGTCAGCGTCACTTTTGAAACGGCCGTAATACTCGCCAAGGCTTCACCACGGAACCCAAGTGTACGAATTCTAAAGAGTTGTTCTGGCGAATAGAGTTTACTCGTTGTATGACGTTTAATCGACATACGAGCGTCCTCTTTCGTCATCCCGATTCCATTATCTTGGATGCGTATCTTGCGAAGGCCACTCTCCTCGATTTCAATCTCGATACGAGTACTGCCAGCGTCAATCGCATTTTCGAGTAATTCCTTCACCACAGAAGAAGGACGTTCAATGACTTCCCCTGCTGCAATCTGGTTTGTCAGTAATGTACTTAATTCTTTAATTGTTCCCATACACTACTCACCCTTTTCCATTTGCTGCCATTTATACAGGATGTTCATTGCATCCATTGGCGTCATACTCATTAAGTTTAATCCTTTAAGCTCGTGAACCCATTCAGGAACGCTTTCTGTTTCTTCAAAAAGCGATACTTGTTCCACGAAGGTGCTATTGCCACTTGCAGCCCCTTTAGCTTCTAAATGATTTAAAATCGTGCTGGCATTTTTCAACAGCTCTGTAGGAAGTCCAGCAAGCTTCGCCACATGAATTCCGTAACTCTTATCGGCAGGCCCTTCTAATACTTTATGCAAGAAGACCACTTCGCCATTTTCTTCAACGGCTCCCACATGCACATTGCGTAAATCCGCGTATTTCTCACTGAGTCTTGTTAACTCGTGGTAGTGAGTTGAGAATAGTACTTTTGCTGTTAAATGCTCGTGAATATACGTGATGATGGCTTCAGCAAGTGCCATTCCATCATACGTAGCAGTCCCACGTCCGATTTCGTCGAACAATAGCAAGCTTGTTTCGTCGGCGTTTCGAAGCGCGTGGTTTGTCTCCATCATCTCTACCATGAATGTACTTTGGCCAGAAATTAAATCATCGGCTGCCCCGATACGTGTAAAGATTTTCGTGAAGACAGGAATTGTTGCACTCTTGGCAGGTACAAAACATCCGATTTGCGCTAAGATCACACAGAGCGCCAATTGTCTCATGTAAGTCGATTTACCGGACATATTCGGCCCAGTAATGAGAAGAATATGCTCGTCTGGGCTCATTGAAATGCTATTTGGAACATACGTTGATTGTCCCATGACCTTTTCAACAACTGGATGGCGGCCATCCTCAATCCAGAGTCTACGGTTCTTCATCGAAATCGTAGGCTTCACTAAGTGATAACGTTCGCTCACTACACTGAAGGCTTGTAGGACGTCGATGGTTGCGACCGTTTTTGCTAATTGTTGCAGCTGAGCCGTATAGTGTTTCACCTGTTCACGCACTTCTACAAATAATTGGTATTCGAGTGCGCTGGATTTTTCTTCCGCTTCTAAAATCAGCGTTTCTTTTTCTTTTAATTCAGGCGTAATAAAACGTTCCGCATTTGCCAGCGTTTGTTTACGCTCATAGCGGCTACTATCGAGTTTTGAAAGATTTGATTTTGTCACTTCGATATAGTAACCAAACACCTTGTTAAAACTAATCTTCAATGAACTGATGCCTGTTTGCTCACGTTCTTGTTGTTGGAGCGCAGCAATCCATTCTTTTCCGTGTTTCATCGTATCGCGATACGTATCGAGCGTCGCGTTATACCCTGAGCGGATAATATTTCCATCCGAAATCGTTAGCGGCGCATCCTCGTCGATGGCACGGTCGATTAAATCGTATAACTCAGGAATATCGAATAAGTTTTCTCCAAGAGCACTCCATTCTTCTGAGTCCAAACTATCGACAATCGATTTAAAGATGGGCACTTGTCCAAGTGTTTGTTTCAGTTGCAAGAGGTCACGCGCATGGGCGGTTCCAAAGGACACTTTCCCAACAATACGTTCTAAGTCATACACACGTTTCAATGTTTCGATAAAGTCTGTACGTTCAAAGTAATGTTGGTTCAATGTTTCCACTAGTGCATGGCGTTTTTGAATCGCGCCTTCTAATACAAGTGGTTTTTCAAGCCATTGTTTAAGGAGTCGTCCACCCATCGCCGTTTGCGTCTCGTCTAAGAACCAGAACAGCGACCCATGTTTTTGGTTAGCACGGATGGTCGTCGTTAATTCTAAGTTACGTTTTGTCTCATAATTCATTGAGAGATAGAACTCGCTTTGATACGCTTGCGCCTTTTGTAAGTGCGAGAAGCTTCTCTTTTGAGTGAGTTTCAAATAGCTGAGTAAGTTTTGCACACAACGAACAGAAGCTTCATCTTCTAGTTCTGAGACTAAGTCTGTGCAGTCTTCGGCATTAATTTCATCTTTTTCAATTGTTGAAATCAAAATTTGCATGCTTGTAAAAAGATGGCGAAGTTCTTCTGTCACATCACTTTCAACAAGTACGACTTCACGACACATCAAGCTTGAGCATTCGCTACGCACTTCTTCCAAGTTTTCAAGTTGTGTCACTTTCAATTCCCCTGTTGACACATCCACATACGACAGTGCAAATCGTTTCCCAACAAGCGGTAAAATCGATACTAAATAATGGTTTTGATTTTGCGCTTGGTATTCTGTATATGTCCCTGGCGTTAAGACTTGAACAACATCTCGCTTCACCATTCCCTTTGTAAGCTTTGGATCTTCTAACTGCTCACAGATGGCTACTTTCTTTCCAAGTTCAATCAGTGTTTTAATATATTCTTTTGCGGCATGATGAGGAACTCCACACATTGGAATTGGGTCCTCTGCATTTTTATTTCGACTGGTTAGTGTAATTTCGAGAAGTCGTGCTGCTTCAATCGCATCATCATAAAACAATTCATAAAAATCACCTAGTCGATAGAACAATAAGCAATTAGGGTATTTTTCTTTAATCGAAAAATACTGTTGCATCATCGGTGTGTGTTTCGTTTTTTGTGGCATTTCTGACTCTCTTTCTAATCTTTTTATTCAAAAAATGGTGCATCTGGAGTAATGCGAATCGGTTGAATCGATTTCGCCTTCCCCGTTTTATCATCAATATCAATCAAACAAGCACTTAGCTGGCCTTCATCGTCTTCAGCCACTTCAAATCGTGCTGGTAATTGATTGAGGAATTTCGTAATAATAATATCGCGTTCCATTCCGAGAATTCCGTTATACGGACCTGTCATTCCAACATCACAAAGGAAGGCTGTCCCTTGTGGAAGAACGCGGGCGTCGTTTGTTGGAACATGCGTATGTGTTCCAACGACGGCAGATACTTTCCCGTCTAAGTACCAAGACATTGCTTGTTTTTCACTGGTTACTTCGGCGTGGAAATCGATAAAGATAATCGGTGTTCTCTTTCTAGCTTCTTCAACCGCCTCAGTAATTTTGGCAAAAGGATCGTCCAATGTATTCATAAAGACACGGCCTTGTAAGTTGATGACGGCCACCTCTTTATCGTTACATTTTACATAAACGATTCCTTTTCCCGGAACGCCTGCTGGATAGTTCAGCGGTCGTACCATTTTTGTGGCATCTTCAATGAAATCAAAAATCGCTTTGTTATCAAAGGCATGATTCCCAAGCGTTACAACGTCTGCACCAGCCTGCAATAACTCCTTATAAATCTTCTCCGTAATTCCTTTTCCGTGGGCTGCATTTTCCCCATTAATCACGGTGATTTGTGGTTTATATTTTTTCTTTAATTTTGGGACGTATTGTGCGACCATCTCTCTTCCAAGAGAACCGACAACATCGCCAA
Organism: Granulicatella adiacens; assembly: GCA_018364485.1. Classification (GTDB taxonomy): domain Bacteria; phylum Bacillota; class Bacilli; order Lactobacillales; family Aerococcaceae; genus Granulicatella; species Granulicatella adiacens_A. Next base: position 221 of record JAGZLX010000046.1, on the reverse strand, counting down.
CGAATAATAATTTCATAAGAGTGCCTCTTTCTAAATCAATGTAGCTCTATTTTACCATAAAATAAGGCTAGAAAATACCTAGATACAACTCTAGACTAGGTAGCTGAAATTAACATATATGTTAATTTTACATCACTTGTAATAACACCATATAAATGACCGTTGGGACAAAGATACTGAGCAATGTATTCTCCTTCCACCATTGCAACAAGACGACAATC
>JAGZLX010000045.1 GCA_018364485.1 Granulicatella adiacens | reverse complement strand
GTGTAGCTTCTGTGAGATTTGGCATATTTAAATGACTTGTTGCCCAAAACATACTTTTCGGTGCGTGCGCATGGAAACAACATTTAATATTAGGATTAGCTTTATATACTGCAACATGCATATTTACTTCTCTTGTAAGATTACCATCTCCAGCTACAATCTCACGTGTTTCTGGATCTACAACTAATACTTGTGCAGCACTCACCTTTCCATGATACGCTTCAGACATCATTGTAGGCGTCATAATCAAATAATCTTTACCATCTTTAGTAACTTTAAATGAAAAATTCCCTCCTGCAGTATTTGTATTTTTTCTATAATAAGTCATTTCAATAGCTTCTGCCATATCTTTTCGTTCTTGTTCAAATAAAATTCTTCCACTTGCCATTATTTTCACCTTCATTTTTTTATTGATATGAACTCAAATCCAAATAATCTCACTATCATACCTAATGCCATTGAGCTAACTAACATCACGATATTATCTGTTTTCAATCCTATGAAGAATAGTAAACATGCAATAAATAAGATTAAATTCCATATAACTTTTACCATATTATTTACCCTCTTCAACATAACGTTGTGAAGGTACTTTTTCATTAATCATGATCTTATATGTCCAATAGAATAATCCAATAAAAATAATAACACCAATAATGGCTAAGAAATTAGTATTAAAGGCTTCCGCGAATAAAATTCTAAATTCTGGACCTTCAATTGAAGACCATGTAATCATTGATGCTCCCTTAAAGTCAACTGCTCCTGTTTGTTTACCTAAGTTTGTAAGAATTGGAGCTAGATAAGTTGCTCCGTATAGATATAAAGGAGTGTAAATAATCCCTAAGACAATCATACGATATAAATTACCACCTGTTAGAAGCAAACCACCAACTGCAATGGAATAGTTAATAATTCCTGCTATAGGTAATACAACGTTACCAGGCAATACAAGTGACCATAACAAAATAATCGGAACAAGAATAATCGCCGTTACCCAAACTTCACTACGCCCTGCCAAAACAGGCCAATCAAGTCCAATAAAAACTTCTCTATCCTTAAATTTACCTTTCATAAATTCAGACATAGCATCAGCTAATGGTGATAAAGCTTGCATAAATAACTTACTAATCATTGGAAAAAGTGCCAATGCTGTTGCAACTTTTACTGCCAAACTTAATGAACCTGAAACACCATATGCCCCTGCGAGACCTAAAAGTAAGCCAATAATGAAGCCCATTACTGAATTTTCTGAGAAAATACCGATTTTATTTTTCAAAGCAACTGTGTCTGCTTTCTTATTAAAGAATGGAATTTTATCCATTAACCAGTTCACTGGCATCATCAATACTACAGCAATATTCATAAAGTGTGTCACAGTAACAAGAGGGATTCCTGTAAGATCTTCAATATGTTTTTGGAACATATCGCCCATTTTTAATTCTAAAACAACTTGAACAACCGCAACAACGAATCCTGCCCATAATTGGCCAGTTACAAAGTACACAAGATATGCTGTTAGAGCTTTCCCCCAAACATTCCACATATCAACATTCAAAGTTTTTGTCCAATTTAATGCCAACATTACAAAGTTTACTAATAAAACTACCGCAAAAAATACAAATGCATACGACCATGACCAAGTAATACTTGCTGCAACAGTCCACCCACCATCTAAAGCAGGAAGGTTAATGCCAGTACTTTTAGCTAAAGCTTCCGTAGCAGGCCCAACTGCATCTGACATAAATCCAATTAACATACTCATTCCAGTAAATGCAATACCTAACGTAAGTGCAGCTAGAAAAGCTTTCTTAAGTTTCATACCAACAACTAATCCTAAGATTAGAATTACTAGCGGTACAAATACGTTTGAACCTAAATTTAAAATATATTGAATAATTGATTGAAAGATTTCCATTTATTATCATCCCTTCTTAAATAAAAATAATTACTTATCAATAGCTTCACAAATTTTATCAAAAACATCATCCGCGCCCATACCCGTTAAAAATGGTACTCCTGGAAAAACATCAATATTTAAGCGCTCTGCTTCGGATAAAACTTCGTCATCTGGCTTGGCTATATATACATAAATATCAGCACCTGGCAATTCTGACATAATTGACTTATAATCTACTGCCTCAACTTGACAATTAATGTTTTTACTTTCTAATCTACTTTTTATCTTTTCCGCAATTGTTGTGCTTGTTGCAACACCGCTACCACAAGCTACGATTAATTTTTTCATATAAACACCCCATCTATTTAATATTATCCTTAATACAATTAATAATTTCAATTGCATTCGTCGAGTTAATGTATTCGTTTACAAATTTTTTATTCATAAATAAATCCATTAAAACCGAAAGTAATTCTACTTGGCTAAAACCAGCAGCTTCTTTAACTCCTAAGAAAAAGAAGTCTTTAACTTCAATTTCTTTATTATCACCCATCTGTTTTACTGTGATAGGATACTCATTTCTCACAACTACTACAAAAGGCTTTTTAATATAAATAGAATCAGTATGCGGCAATGCAATTGGCAGATATTGCGTTAATAACCCTGTTGGAAATTCAGATTCTCTTTTAATTAATGCTCTTTCATAGTCGTTCGTTACTAAATTCTGTTTTTTTATACGATTTGCAACATTTTTAAATAACTCGTCGATATTTTGAACATTTTCTTCAAATACTAGATCTTGCGAAAACAATTCTTTTGCACTCATTGTTTCTCCTCCTTTCATTATAATCTTGTCATAAACAAAATTGTTTTGTTTTGTAACTTAATGTTACATTTTGTTTGTTATTTTGTCAATACTTTTTATTTTTTTATTTTCTATAGATCATTTTGTTGTATTGTGTTATAATTTGTTAAAATACTCTGCAAAGGATCAGTACAATATGTTAAAGGAAGAAAGAATTGATTTTATTCTAACTCGTCTTAAAAGCAATGATTTTATTAAAATAAAAGATATTGCTAACCAACTAGATGTTTCTACGATGACTATTAGACGGGATTTAGACGAACTTGAAAAAGATAATTTAATATTAAAAGTCCATGGTGGTGCAAGACTTGTCTCAACAGTAAATGCAGTTAAAACTACTACTGAAAAGATTCAATTAGAAATTTTGAAAAAAGAATATATTGGTAAAGTACTAAATTCATATATTACTGAAAATAGTATTATATTTCTACCAGCTGGAACTACAATATACTATTCATTACCTTTTATTGACAAACATGAATTAGTTATAATTACAAATAGCTTAATAACTTTTAATTATTTATCTCAAAACACTAATTATTCTATTAATCTCGTTGCTGGAGAATATATAAAAACTACAAATGAATTTGTTGGTTCTTATGCCGAATCATTTTTTAAAAATATTAATATAGATTTAGCTTTTGCAAGTACTAATGGTATTTTTAATGACGCTGCTACTACGTCAAGTAGTAAACAAGTTGAACTTCAACGTGAAGTTTTTAAACATTCTAGAAAAAAATATTTAGTAGCAGATAGTACAAAATTTAATAAGTGTGACATGTATACCTCATGTACGTTGTCAGAGTTAGATGGGGTTATTACAGATAATGAAATATCAAACGAGTTAAAAAAGTATTATTCTAAGTTTGCAAAAATCATAACCAAAGAAAGAAGTGAATACAATGATAATTACAGTAACATTTAATCCATCGTTAGATTCTATATACACACTCAGTCAATTCCCAATCGAAGGTGATCATAATAGAGTTCCTAATCCCTATCGTACTGTTGGCGGAAAAGGCATTAATTCAGCAAGAGCTCTGTTCTCTTTAGGAGCTGATGTTTTGGCACTAACAACAATTGGGGGAGATAACGGACAAGTAGTTAAATCTAAACTCGATACAGAACAAATACCTGTTCATTATTTCCCTATAAATGGAGATACACGAGTTTCAATGACTGTGATGGCTAATGGCATACAAACTGAAATTGTTGAGAAAGGTCCAAATGTTGAAACAGATATAGTTCTAAACGTTATTGAATTTATTAAACATTATTCTAAAACTGAGGAGGATTTATCATGTGTTTCAATAAATGGTACTATAAATCATTGTTCTAATAACATTTATTGTTTATTGTTAGATAAATTACATGAATTTTTATCACCAAATACAAAAATTCTTTTTGATGTTTCTCAACCATTACTTGGAGAAGTATTAAACAATAAGAATCTACCTTATTTTATTAAACCAAATTTAAAAGAATTAAGCGAATTGTTGAACATTTCCATTACAAAAAAAGAAGAAGTAATTGACATATTAAGCAAAACTAATTTATTGAGTGATATTCCGTTTACTTTAATAAGTATGGGGGCCGATGGTGCAGTCGCTAGAATCAATAATCAAATATATAACATTTCTATTCCTAGTATAAAAGTAATAAATCCAACTGGCTCTGGTGATTCTACCGTCGCTGGTGTTTGTTATGCGCTAGAACGTGGCTTCTCAAATATTGATACTCTTAAATTTGCTATGGCTTGTGGTATGTCTAATGCACTCCATGAGGAAGTTGGAAGAGTTCAATCAGATGAAGTTAAAGAATTAACAAATAAAGTAATAGTTGAAGAAATTGACTATAAGTAAAAAAGAATATTATTTAGTAATTACTGATCTCAAAATATAAGATATATAATATAAGTTAAGGACTAATTTCTTTTTGTAAAGAAATTAGTCCTTTTAAATTTACTGTGAATTCTCTTGTTCTTCTATTAATCTACAAAATCGGCAATTGCTTACTCAAGATCTTTTATAAAAATTATTCCGAATCAAGAATATAAAAAATGATTTCATCAACACTTGTCTGTACTTTTACTCTTGCAGTACATAAATGTATGCGTACTCTTCTCTAAATAGTTTTAAATATTATGCTAGTATTTCCACTTCTGATCACTGAAAAAAAATAATGTCCTCAGATGTTTCACTGTAAAAAATGTTCTAGCATTTCATTCACTTGATTAAAATTCAATAAAGATGATACATACTTTTCTCTTTTATACCCGTATAAAACTGGTGATAGATACTACTTTTGGTTACTAGTAGGAATACGTATAATTTCTTTATAGCACTTTTTTTATGACTTATATAATTTTAATTACGTTAAGTAAAATAAGATTTTAAAAGTTATTCCCACTCTCTTCATAGTAAGAAACTACTAACGTTTTCGACGAAAATTAACACTTAGGCATAAAACTTTCATCAGAAGTTTTAACTTTTATAATTTACTATGAACGAATAGTTTTTTCCTTAATGCAAGAATAATTGACGATACCTATAATTACAATAGTTTATATATTATTTTTGACAGACTGATTTTTCTACCTGATTCAGATCTGTTATGAAAGTGATCAAGTAATTTTGATAAACTTATGAAGAATATTAAAGGAAAACACTTTTACAAAGCTCGTCAATTTTGTTTTTCTATTTCCCTTTCATCTGCTTTAATCGGAGTTTTCTCAACAAATTTTATTTGCGTCATCTTTTCTATTATTTAGTTAACAATACTATTTTTTCTTGAATCACTGAGTAATATCCCACGATTTATAGTACATATTTCCATGAAAAATGCTGTTTTGACTTCAAACTTCATATCAGATTTTATCAAAAATATCATTTACTCCTATGTGTAATCATGATTTCCCCACTTTTACTATTTTTAATTCAAAACAAATAATCAATTCACGTAGATAAGATTTAACATCTGTACACTATACATTCCCGAGAGTAGAAAGTAACTTTATTTTTTGTGCACAAATCTGAACTTTATCCTCATAAGTTAATTTCGTATGAAAACACCACAATTGCTAAATTTCTGTCTAAGTGTTGGAGTTCACTTCACCCCCGCAAGTATTCTTCTCTTTCTATGCACTTTTCTTCTGCACTCTCCCCTAATTCGTCCCAATACTCATGGTTTCTGGTAAGGTGCTTCCGCCGTCGATAACGATTTGGCTTCCTGTGAGGTAGCTAGCTTCGTCGCTTCCAAGGAACGCAAAGAGTTCGCCGACTTCAAGTGGGTCTGCCAAGCGTTTCATTGGCACGCCTACTGCGATGTCTTGGATGGCACTTTCTGGGTTGTCTGGATTGGATTCAATGGCCATCTTTTCAACCATTGGTGTACGCGCATATCCCAGTTGTGAGCAGTTCACGCGGATATGGCGGTCTGCGTATTCGACGGCCAAGCATTTGGTTAAGCCAACGAGCGCTGCTTTTGTCATGGCGTAGGCTGCTTCTCCGGCATCGGCTACGATATCCCCTGTCACAGATGAAGCAATGACGATGCTACCACCGCCTTGTTCGAGCATATAAGGGATGACCGCTTGACAGCTATTCCATACACCCTTGATATTCACGTCGATATGGAAGTCGCGCATTTCATCGCTCATTTCTTCAAATGGAGCCAAGCGACAAACCCCAGCGTTACAGCAAGCCACATTCACTTCCCCAAAGGCGTCTTTTGCCTTCTTGGCTGCTTCTTTCATATGGTCTTTGTTTGAGACATCTCCGACATAAGTAACGATTTGGGCGCCGTATGTTTCTCTTAATTCTTTCGCCGTTTCTTCGACTTCTGGTAATAAGTCGACCAGGCACATCTTAGCGCCGTATTTAGCATAGACCGTTGCGATTCCCTTTCCGAGTCCAACGGCTGCTCCAGTGATAAGTGCTACTTTTCCTTCTAATTTTTTCATGGTTTTCTCTCCTTTAATATTCTTTTTCTCCATCAGGGGTTTCAATGGTTACTTTGACATGTTTCCAACGAATGAGGACCATCCATAACCAGATGCATACACCGACTCCCATGTACACGGCAAATGAAATCCAAGAACCGATTCCTTGTCCAAGCGTACAGAAGAATGCGATGGCAAGCATGATGATCATGGCCATAATGCGTAAGGCATTTCCACCTTTGACCGTATTTTTATTATTGATATACCACTCAGGATGCTTGTTACGGATGCGGACTGCTGAAATCATGGTTAAGGCGTACGCGCAGGCACAGCCAAATGACATCAAGTTGAAGAAGTCATTCATGAAGGTGGTCGCATTTTGCAACAGAATAAAGATTAAGCTAATCACGAGTAGGAAGATATTCGGTAAAATTGGTTGTTGGTGACGGTTGAGTTTCATAAAGGCTTGTGGAAGGAAGTTGTTCTTACCCATTGAATACAACATCCGAACCGTTGACATCCAGAATCCTAAGATGGATGCAAGCATTCCAAGTAAAATCGAAATGCAACCGTAGATGAGTGGCCATACTTTCCAGCCTAAGATTTTCTCCATGGCAATAATCGACATAAAGCCGTTTGACGCATCATTGGCTAGTAGGTTATCAAAGGTGTCGAGCCCTGCCACGCAGAAGAAGAAAAACGTATAGATGATTCCACAAGTAAGAACGGAACCACAGATAGCCTTCTTCGTATTCGAGATTGGGAAGTCCCCTTCTTCCACCATTTGCGGAACGGTCTCAAAACCGAAGTACGGTGTAATGAGAAGCGCCATCCCGATAATCCAGCCCGGAATAATAAAGGTACTATCCACATTTGATTGGAATAGATTTGAAAAATTACTAATGTTCCAATGCCCGGACGTGAGTAAGAGGATGCCTGTAATAATCGTTGTTGTAATATTGGCGAACAAGAAGAACGCCTGTGCTTTAACGAGCATCTGAACATCCTGCAAGCTCAACACGAATACAAACAACAGAATCACGATAGCAATCATCATGATATTGTTGAAGCTGAGGGCAAGTCCAAATGTTCGGCTAATAAAGGTGGCGATGGCCATTACAACAGCCGGTGGAACGGATATCCAGGCGGCCATAATTAACCACGAGGCTAAGAATCCAGCGTGTTTATTAATGCCGACCGTGTTGTAGATGAGTTCCCCACCTGCCGTTTTGAACAGTGGTGAAATTTCACTATAAACAAGAGCGATTGGGAGAATAGCCAGTGTCATCAGTGCAAAAGCTAAAAATGTACCTGGCCCACAATAATTATAAAAAACTGAATCCCAATAACTGACAAATGTGAAAATTGATCCTGTTGCGACGGTGTAAACAAATACGATTTTTAAACTTTTCTGTAATCCACTACTATTTTCTTTGGTTGACACATAAATCCCTTCTTTATAGTTTTGTACAATTGGTAACGGCGCCTGTTACTGTTTGCACTTTAAGTGTACTCCTTTGCTCATTGTTTATCAAGGTAACATTCCGTTATTTAACGTTTTCTTCTGGAAATATTCGTATTATGTGATTTTTTATACATTTTCATCTTGATTATCTGAATTTAAACTTTTAGTTATTTTGTATTGCGATTGTAAAACTTTTGATATACAATTGTGTAAACAAAATATTAGGAGGTGTCACTATGGCAAAAACAGCAAACATTAACTTACGAATTGAACCTAGTACTAAAGCAAAAGCTGAAGCGCTGTTTTCAAGTTTTGGTATCACTGTTACAGATGCAATTAATATCTTCTTGAACACTTCTATTATGGAGGGGGGCTTCCCTTTTCAAATTAAACAACCCCGTTATAATCACCAAACTGAAGTGGCTATGCAGGAAGCACGCGATATTATAGCCGGCAAGATTCAATCTAAAAGTTACAGTACTGTAGAAGAATTATTTAAAGACTTGGATGGCGAATAATATGTATAAACTCATAACAACCACCCAATTTAAAAAAGATCTTAAACGTATTAAAAAGCGTGGACTAAATCTTCAAAAGCTACAAGAAGTACTTACGCAGCTTATTAATAATCAATCTTTAGATCCTAAACATAGAGACCATGCTTTAACAGGAAATTATATTGGATTCAGAGAATGTCATATCGAACCAGACTGGCTTTTAATATACGCAGTTGATAAAGGTCAACTTGTCTTAGTAGCCTCTCGAACCGGATCCCATTCAGATTTATTTTAAGTCACTCCTCAGAGTGGCTTTTTTTGTACAAAAAAAAATCGCCTTCCAGAAGGCGTGCCTTCCGTCCAGCGATGGTTTTGTGTTATATGGTTATTCTTGCCCTTTGACTTCAGGTGTTGCGACATCTTCACCAAACCATTTCTGGCTGATTTGTTGGAAGATGCCTTCTTGATAGAGTTCCTTGAAGGCCTGGTTCAGCGCTTCGAGTAGCTTCTTATCGGCAGGTCTCACCCCTACCGCAAAAGATTCACTCTCGAAACCTGAAGGAATGGTGTCGTACTCGTCGGCAATGCCTTCTGTTGTGAGGTAGTAGTCCGCGTATACACGGTCGATAAGCAAGGCGTCGATACGGTCATTCTTCAAGTCGATAATGGCCTCGTTCACGCTTTGGTATTGGTCGGCGTCCCCTCCTTTGACGCGGTTCTTCAACACTTCTGGATGTTCTTCAAAATCTAACATCCCTGACGAGCCATTTTGTGCGCCAAGGACTTTACCCGTCATGTCTTCGACTGAGTGAATGCCACTCGTTTTCTTCACGACTAAGATTTGCGTATTTTGCATATAGGGAATCGTGAAGGCGACTTTCTCGCGGCGTTCGTCTGTGGCCGAATACCCATTCCAGATAGCGTCAATCGTGCCGTTTTGGAGTTCCGTCTCCTTCATGTCCCAGTCAATCGGTTGGAAGTGAACCGTGATGCCGAGCTTCTTCGACACATACTGAGCGAGTTCGATATCAAAGCCGGCATAGTCGCCATTCTTTTCCTCGAAGCCCATCGGTACAAAGGTATTATCGAAGCCAACCGTAATGCTCTTTTGTTGTTGGTATTTATCCCAGTTATCGACTTTTGGATTGCTTGCTAGTTGTGTGCAGCCCGCAAGGCTCATGACCGCCACCCCTACAAGCGCCAAAAGCCCTAGGATTCCTTTTTGTTTCTTCATAGCGGCCTCCTATTTCGGTTCGAACGTCAATAATTCGTCCGCGATATTCTCAGCAAAGGTTAAATCGTGGGTCACGACGATTTGCGTCATTCCGAGTTCCTTGTTTTGGAGGATTAACTTTTCTACTTCTAGGCGAAGGGCTGGGTCGAGCGCTGACGTCGGTTCGTCGTACCCGATAATTTCAGGGTCAATCATCATCGCACGTGCCAAGGCCACCCGTTGTTTTTGTCCGCCTGAGAGTGAATATGGGAACGCGTCCTCGTGTTCAGCTAGGCCGAGGCGTTCTAATAGTGCGCGTGCCTTCTTGTCGGCTTCAACTTGAGGCATGCCGTTCATCTTCACCGGCGAAATCGTTAAGTTTTCTAACACGGATAAATGTGGGAATAATTGGAAGTCTTGGAACACGAATCCAAGCAGTTGGCGCTTTGTGAGTTCGTCGAGCGCTAAGGATTCGCCGTTATAGAACACTTCCCCAGAATCGATTTTTTCGAGGCCTGCTAGCATCCGAAGCAAGGTTGTTTTCCCGCCTCCTGAAAGTCCAACGATGGCCAAGATTTTCCCTTCGTGAATGGTTAAATTGAAATCGGACAAGATTTGTTTATCGCCGAAACGTTTGTCAATATTGCGTAATTCTAACATCTGCTTGTCCTCCTATTTATAATAACTGAATTTCTTTTCAATGCGTTTAGCCACAAGCGTCACAACCCCGATAACAATCAGGTAAATCGCCCCTGCTAGAAACATCGGAACGAGGCTGGCGTCGCGGTTGGCTGCGGTACGGCTTGCCAAGATAAGGTCTGAGATTCCAAGCGCGTATACAAGGGACGTATCTTTGACAAGGCTCATGATTTCATTGAAGACACTTGGCAAGACAATCTTCGTCACCTGTGGAAGAACGATATAGCGAATCGTTGCTCCTGGCGTGAATTTCAACACCTTCGCCGCTTCATACTGCCCTTTTGGAATCGTATCGATCCCCCCGCGGAAAATCTCTGCAAAGTACGCCGCGTAGTTGAGCGTGAAGGCAATAAGCGCTGCTGGGAGTCGGTCTAAACGAATACCGACACTTGGCAAGACGTAATAAATAAAGATGAGTTGAAGTAACAGAGGTGTCCCGCGCATCACCCAGATGTAGATATGGATGAGTCCGTTGAGAGGTTTCCATTTCAGCTGCATCGCAAAGGCAATGAGAATGCCCAGCGGAATCGAGAAGATAAGAACGAGTGCGAACACTTCTAATGTCGTCACTGCTCCGTGTAATAAGCTTGGTAAAATTTCGAGTGAATAAGACAAATTAAGGACCTCCGTCTGTTGTTTGATGCTTTAAAGTATAGCACAACTCATTTATTTGAAAAAGATGAAAGTTTCATGAGAACGGTCTCAGTTTTATAGTTTTTTGATTTCTGCTTTCTCAACAAAAAAAGACTTGCCACACTCGACAAGTCTTATCATTTCACTCTTAAATACTTAATTCAATTCGCTTGAAGAATTCCAAGCGGTCAATACACTCTACACCAATATCCTCTGCAACATCGTGAATCTTTGCACTTCTTACCGGTCCACCCTTGTACAGATTTACATTCTTTATCTCTTCTGTTACAAGAACATATTTTTCTTCTTTGGCAATCGCTAATAACCACGCATCTGCCACTGTTTCATTAGACCATCCATTTGGTGAATCCAATGCTTCATTATTATAAACTGGATTATTGCGAACATTTTTCAAAACTTCATCCCACTGCTTCCAGTATTTCCGATGGTCAATTGGATTCAAACCACATGTCTCTGTCATATAAGTGTTTAACCAAGCACTATTTTTAGTCTCTTCCATCACAACCCTTGGAACAACGACTTCCTGCTGAAAAGTTTGAACTAAATTCTTCCAAAAACTTGGAAAGTTCCGTTGTGGATAATACCGTTCATAAAATGCAATATAAATATTCGTGTCTAGTAGATACATACCCTATTATCTCTCCCTTAATATTTGATAACCTTTATATCCTACTCCTAATAAACGAAATGCTTCTGTATACGTAATGCGATCAGATTGAATCGCATTTTCAATATACTGGAAGAAATTTCTATCGATGCGATAGAGAGTGTTATTATTATAATCTCCACCTTTACTCTTAGGCTTCGTTCGATTCTTCCATGCGAGCTCCCACTCACGCACGTGCAGTTGATAATCCGATTTGGATAAAAATCCTAAATCAAACAATCGTCTTGCAATCACAAAGCGACTGACTTTAAAAATCGATGCTAATTCCTCAATAAAAGGATGTTCCTTATAGCTCATCTCCAAAAGTTGGGCAGGTACAAGTACTTCTGCGGTTACCTTATTGACAAAGGCCTCTACTTCATCATACTCCGACTCAAGTGGAGTTTGACCAAGGATTTCCTCTTCTCCTAACAGTAAATGCACAAATTCATGTACAAGCGTAAAGACCTGCGCATTTTTTGTATCTGCTTGATTAATAAAGATGATTGGAGCTTCCTTATCCGACAATACAAAGCCGCGGAACTCTCTTGGGTCCAGTTTTCTATGGGTATTGTCCTGAAATTTTCCATTTGTAAAAACAAAGACACCGACACGACTGATTCTTCCACGCAAGAACTTAAACACATCTTCTTTTTTGACTTTTTCGAAATAGTTTTTGCTAAAGCCCAATATCTCCCTCACTGCTTGGGCTAAAACCATCGAATCATCATCCATCGAGAATCGTCCAATGAAATCAAGTTCCGGTAAACGTTCCTCTTTTAGAAATGCTTGCTTTGACTTCATTTCTTCAATCGTGTCTCTTAATTCCCTAGAAGGCTCTCCAATAAATTCTGAGTTTACCGTTCTAAAAGGAATCTCAATTTTCTTTTCAGGGATAACTTCATCACTTAGCAACATTCCTAAAGGAATCCGAAAATGTTTCGCCATCTCTGATAATTGGTTAAAGGAAGGTGTTCTCTCTCCCGTTAAAAACTGACCGAATCGTTTACTAACTTTTTGTTCCATAAATTCTTTCGACAATCCCGACTTTTCGAAATAATAATTTAACACTGCCGTATTCATTCGCTCGCTTCCTTTCCTAGTTTCAATCATTATACCAGAAATACCTTCGAAAACATCATGATTCGCAAAAAAAATTTTATTCAAAAACCGCAACTGGATGCGCTCCAATTGCGGTTTGTTATGTTATTCGAGTACGCCTTGTTCTTTTTTGCGACGTTCTTTGATTAAGTCTTTCACCGAGATAAGGACCACGGCAGCTAAAATCATCGCCATACCGACAAAGTCAATCGCGAAGAAATGCTCGTTCATGATGAGGAAGGCGAAGAATACCGCAGAAATCGGTTCGACGGCGGCAATCAGACTACTCTTCACCGGCCCAATATAGCTCGTTCCTTTTAAAAACATCGTGTACGAAATAATCGTTCCAATAAGGATAATTCCTGTTAGTGCTGCAAGAATATCCACGCTATACACAAGTTCCATCGTCGTCAGACCGCTCATCGGGAAGAGAATGACTCCTGCAATGACCATGCCCACTCCAATCACGGTCAGACTTCCGTACTCTTGAATGAGTTTAATCGGAAGCATGATGTAAATGGCGTACGTGAAGCCACTAAAAATGCCCCAGAAGAGCCCGAGTGGTGTTACGCTGAGTTGATTGAGTTGCCCGTGTGTGGCAATGATAAATGTCCCAAGAATCGCAAGGACAATCGATGTCACTTCAGACGCGGTCGGTGTCGTGCGGTTTTTCAAGCACATGTACACGAGAATAATGACCGGACAGAGGT
>JAGZLX010000044.1 GCA_018364485.1 Granulicatella adiacens | reverse complement strand
ACCTTGTCAGCGATGTTTAGTATGAATGTAGGACTTACGATTTTAATGGTTCTATTTATTCCAGTGATGTTTGCGTCCGTTAAAATTTATAACCGTCTCTCTCATAGCGTGATTCGTAAGACGCGTGAGAAGCTTAGTGAGATTAACGTGAAGCTAGCAGAGAGTATTGATGGGATGAAAATGATTCAGGCGTTTAACCAAGAAGAACGTTTAAGAAAAGAATTCGAACAGATTAACGAGGAGCATGTGCAATTCTCGAATCGTTCGATTAACGTAAATAGTCTGTTCCTTCGTCCTGCAATGTCGCTACTTAAGCTTGTTGCCTATGCGGTCATTATTTTATACTTTGGCCTTACTTGGGAAGTAGCGGGAGTGACAGCAGGGGTGATGTACGCCTTTATTCAATTCTCAAATCAGTTATTCAATCCATTAATCAATGTGACGCAAAACTTCTCGATTATTCAAACATCAATGATTGCAGCGACTCGTGTCTTTGAAGTCATCGATAATACTGATTACGAACCTGAACAACTTGGAAAGATTAATGAAATCAAGAACGGGAAGATTGAATTTAAGAATGTTACTTTCTCCTATGATGGGAAACGCAATGTATTAAAGAATATTAACTTTATTGTGAATCCAGGAGAGACGGTTGCCTTTGTTGGTTCGACTGGTTCAGGGAAATCGTCTATTATGAATCTCTTCTTACGATTTTATGATTTTAAGAATGGGGAAATCTTGATTGATGATATTCCGATTCAACAGTATTCAAAAAAAGTACTTCGCGATAAAATCGGACTCGTGCTTCAAGATCCATTCTTATTCCATGGAACGGTTGCTTCTAATATTCGTATGTATCAAGATATTACAGACGAAGAAGTGAAGAAGGCGAGTGAGTTCGTAGATGCTCATCATTTTATCGAGCAACTGCCACAAGGATATGAGAATAAAGTTTCTGAAAAGGGCTCAACGTTCTCTAGTGGCGAGCGTCAATTAATCGCCTTTGCAAGAACGATTGCGGCCAATCCTAAAATCCTAATTCTAGATGAAGCGACTGCGAATATCGATTCGCAAACCGAGGAAGTCATTCAAACATCTCTGAAGAAAATGAGAAACGGACGTACCACTTTAGCGATTGCGCACCGATTATCGACCATTCAAGATTCTAATCAAATCTTTGTGCTTGATAAAGGAGAAATCGTAGAGAGCGGCACGCATACAGAACTTCTAGAAAAAGAAGGGCTTTATTATAAGATGTATCAACTCCAAGCAGGGATGATGCAAGAATAACAATCATTAGAAAAGACATAGCGAAACAAAATCGCTATGTCTTTTTTTGCGAGTGTAACATTTTTGTTACGTAACATAATTGTTACATCCAACATTGAAAAACTAAAATGTATCAAAAATGATACGTATCATTTTTGATACAAAAATATTCGAAAACAAAAAGTGTATTATCTGTGATACGTATCATGCATGATACAAAAGTTATAATGGAGAATTTAAAATCACAAGAAAACACTATAAATAAAAGGAATTTAAAAATGAAAGCGTTTCATATTGACACGTTCCAAAATTAATTGTACACTATCAAGGTAGAGGAGGATGATTATGACTAATCCGTTACAAGAAGCAAGAAAAGAGCATGTGCTAGTGTGCGCTCATAGAGGAACTTGTGGAGCTTCTGTTATTCAGAATACTCGACTTGCTTTCAACAACGCATTACTACATCAAGCCGATATAGTAGAACTCGATATCGTTCGTTCAAAAGATGGTATTTTTTACGGACTACATGACGGGGTCGAAAAATATATTTTTGGAAAGGAAGTAGATTTTAGAGAATTAAACTCTGATGAAATTGATGAGCTTGTAGTGACTAATGAATTTGATAAACCACTTGAAGATCATATTGAAAGAGTCGATGTCATTTTAGATTATTTGTCAGAGAAAGACTGTTTTATCAACTTTGATCGTAGCTGGTTTTACTGGGATACGTTTCTCGATTATTTGAAACAACGTCCAGATACAAGTCGTTACATCTTAAAAGCTCCAGCAAAAAAGGAAATACTTGAAGTTTTAAATGCAGCTGAATTTGAAATCGCTTTTATGCCAATCGTCAAAACGCAAGAAGAGTATCGATTGGTTGAACAATATGACAACATCAATACAGTTGCTGTTGAGTTAATCTTTAAAACTCTAGATGCTGAAACGGTAAGCCCTGATTTTATGGATGAACTTCATCAAAAAGGGTTGCTACTCTGGGCCAATACTTTAACATTAAATAAAGTGTCTAAGTTATGTGGAGACTGTGATGACCATAGAGCAGTTTCAGGGGATTTAGATGGTAGCTTTGGCAAATTATTGGAAATGGGATTTGATATTATTCAAACCGATTGGCCATATTTATTAAGTTCATATATTAAAAATAAACAAAAATAAAGGAGAATCTTTATGAACAAAACATTTAAAAAATTAGCATTATTATCAGTTGCAGTACTTGGTGCTGCTTGTGCACCTACTACAACATCACAATCTGATTCATCACAAGGATCTTCAGGTTCTTCTGATGACAAGATTGTTATCTATTCTAACTCTGTTTCAAATGGTCGTGGAGATTGGTTGAAAGAAAAGGCCGCTGAAAATGGCTTCAATATTGAATTTGTAAGTATTAACGGTGGTGAGTTAGCTGACCGTGTAATTGCTGAAAAGAATAACGCTATTGCTGATATGATTTTTGGTTTAAATAACATGGAATTTAACCGCTTGAAAGATGAAAACTTATTAGAAAAATATGAACCAAGTTGGAAAGGTGACGTAGATTTATCTCTTGGAGATGCTGACGGATTGTACTATCCATTAGTAGTTCAACCTTTATTATTAATTGGTAATGAATCTTCAACAATGCCAAAAGATTGGACGGACTTAGCTAAACCTGAATACAAAGATAAATACAATATCTTCAAATTAAATGGAGGTACTTCAAAAGTTATCTTAGGAAGTATTGCTTCTCGCTACCGTGATGATAGCGGTGAGTTAGGCGTTTCTAAAGAAGGTTGGGATATTATCAAAGGTTACGCTCAAAACGCTAAAGTCGTAACAAGTGAAACAGACTACATTGGTATGATTATCGATAAAAAAGATGGTATTGAATATAACATGATGTGGGGTTCTGGTTACTTACAAAATAAAAACGAACGTAAGTATAACTTCAATGTAATGTATCCAGAAGTTGGTGAACCATTTGTAACTGAACAAATTGCTATCTTAAACACTTCTAAGAAGAAAGAAACTGTACAAAAATTCATTAACTGGTTCGGTAGTGCAGAAGTTCAAGCTGAATGGTCTAAGAAATTCTCTTCTATTCCAGCGAACAAAAAAGCTCTTGAACAAGCAAATGACGATGTTAAAGAATTCATGAGTAAAGTTAAATCTCAAAAATTAGACTGGGAATTCATCTCAAAAAATATCAGCTCATGGGTTGAAAAAGTTGAATTAGAATATCTTAAATAGAAATTTGAGGAATTGAACATGATTAAATTTGAGAATGTTCAAATTAGCTACGGCGACTTTGTCGCCGTAGATGATTTGAATTTAGAAATTAAAGAAGGCGAATTTTTTACATTCTTAGGGCCTTCAGGTTGTGGTAAATCTACAACATTAAGAACTTTAGTAGGTTTTATTGATCCTTCTAAAGGAAGTATTTTTGTTGACGATAAAGATATTACTCGTCTAGCTCCAGAAAAGAGAGAGATTGGTATTGTATTCCAAAGTTATGCTTTATTCCCAACAATGACTGTATACGACAATATCGCATATGGTTTAAAAATTAAAAAATTACCAAAATCAGAAATTGATGCTAAAGTAAATGAAATTGCCCAAAAGATTAAAATTTCAGATAAACAATTACAACGAAATGTATCTGAATTAAGTGGGGGACAACAACAACGTGTCGCTCTTGCTCGTGCATTAGTATTAGAGCCAAAAATTCTTTGCTTAGACGAACCTTTATCAAACTTAGATGCGAAACTTCGTGTTGATTTACGTTTAGAATTAAAGAGATTGCAAAGAGATTTAGGGATTACTACTTTGTATGTAACCCATGATCAAGAAGAAGCTTTGACACTTTCAGATAGAATTGCCGTATTCAATAACGGGTTTATCGAACAAGTCGGAACACCACAAGAAATCTATAACCAATCTGCTACTGAATTTGTTTGTGATTTCATCGGTGATATTAATAAACTTACTGAAGAAACAATGAAAGAATTGACTGGTAAGGAAGAAGAAAAAGTTGGTTATATTCGACTTGAAAGAATTAAATTCAAATCAACTTCTGAAGAAGATTACACAATTAAGGGAACAGTTATTGATACTGAGTTTAAAGGAGTATTAGTTCAATACACTGTTAAAGCTGAAAGTGGACAAATCTTACGAGTAATTCAGAAGAACGATTATCTAGAAATTTTTGAGTTAGGACAAGAATTAACATTATTTATTCATCCTAATGATATTCTACAGTACTAGGGGTGAGATTAATGGCAAAGAGAAATAGCCTAGGTCAATGGATTTTAAGACTCATTGTGGGCTGGATATTAATTGCATTAGTCATTTACCCGAACTTAAATCTACTAAAAGAAATTTTCTATAAAAATGGACAATTTTCATTCACTGCTGTTCAGAAGATTTTTTCTTCTCAACGTGCAATGCAGTCCATTCAAAACAGTTTTATTTTAGCGGTAGCATTAGTAATTACCGTTAATGTTGTTGGTACTTTAATAGTTTTATTTACAGAGTACTGGGAAATTAAAGGTAGTAAAGTATTAAAACTTGGTTATATGACTTCACTTGTTTATGGTGGGGTAGTATTAGTTACTGGGTATAAATTTGTTTATGGAAGCAATGGTGTCATTACTAAATTCTTAACTCAAATTTTCCCAAGTTTAGATAGTAACTGGTTTACCGGTTTTGGTGCTGTATTATTCATTATGACTTTCGCTTGTACATCCAACCATATGATGTTCTTACGAAACGCAGTAAGATCGGTTGACTATCATACGATTGAAGCTGCAAGAAATATGGGAGCAAGTCCCGCTAATGTATTGTTCAAGATTGTATTGCCAACATTGTTACCAACTATTTTTGCGTTAACGATTTTGACTTTCTTAACAGGGTTAGCAGCGGTTTCTGCACCATTAATTGTTGGGGGAACTGATTTCCAAACAATTAACCCAATGATTATTACATTTGCTAAATCACAAACATCAAAAGATTTAGCTGCGTTCTTAGCTATGTTATTGGGATTAGCGACAATTATCTTATTAACCATCATGAACCGTGTTGAACGTGGTGGTCGTTATATGTCAATCTCAAAAACTAAAGCAAAAATTAAAAAACAAAAAATTCAATCACCGATTGGTAATGTGATTGCACATATTGTCGCTTATGTTTTATTCTTCATCTATGTAATGCCAATCGTATTTATTATTTTGTATTCATTTACAAAACCGTTAGCCATTAAACAGGGTGAAATTTCATTAGCGAACTTTACGTTAGAAAATTACCAACAACTCTTTACAAGTCCTTCAGCATTTTCTCCTTACTTAATCAGTTTGGTATATGCTGGATTGGCGGCAGTGTTAGTAACGATTTTAGCAATTGTAATTGCAAGAATCGTTCGTCGTAACACATGGAAATTTGATTTCCTTTTTGAATACGGTGCATTAGTACCTTGGATTTTACCATCAACATTGATTGCTTTAGGATTCTTATTCACATACAACCAACCAAGATGGATTATCTTAAACTGGGTATTAATCGGTACTGTTGTTATATTACTAATTGCTTTTATTGTTGTTAAATTACCATTCTCATATAGAATGGTGAGAGCTGTATTCTTCAGTATTGATGATGAATTAGAAGAAGCATCTCGTAGTATGGGAGCCTCGACTTTCCAAACGATGATTAAAGTTATCATTCCATTTATCTTGCCAACAGTATTATCTGTAGCAGTATTGAACTTTAACAGCTTATTATCAGACTTTGATTTATCCGTATTCTTATATCATCCTTTATTCAAACCTTTAGGTATTGTTATTAAGGAAGCCAGTGATGAAACAGCAACTACAAATGCTCAAGCAATGACTTTTGTATATACTGTAGTGCTAATGATTATTTCAACAGCAGCATTGTACTTAACAAGAGGAAGAAACGCTAAGAAATCAAAGAAAAAGAAATAACATTCAAAAGGCAATGAATTTACCTCATTGCCTTTTTTTATTGGAGGAGATATTTTGAAAAATCTAGTGTTTGACATGGGGAATGTTCTCATCGAATGGAATAGTGAGAAAATTTTAAAGGCTATTACTGATGATATACATTTACAAGACTTGTTAAGAAAAGAAGTTTTTGAGACTGGCTTATGGGTGGAAACCGATGAGGGTGTGAAGACTAGGGAAGAAGTGATAGAGATAATCACTGGTAAATTAGGTGAAAAGTATAGAAATGAAATTACTCAGCTTTTAAGATATTGGTATAAATACGTGGATGTCTTTACTAAAGTTCAAGATAGAATAATTGAGCTTTCAAAAAGCGGTTATAGTATTTACATTTTATCAAATACGGCTTTTACTTTTTATGATTTGGTAAAAGAAGGATATTTGCCAGCGACCTCCGTTGCAAAAGGCATGGTGCTTTCTTGTGAAGAAAAAGTATTGAAACCAGATGAAAAAATCTATAACATACTTCTTGAACGCTACAATCTGGATCCTCACGATACAATGTTTTTTGATGATTTGCCAAAAAATATTTGGGGAGCAGCGCGTTGCGGAATTAATGGATTTGTTGTAGAAAATGAAAGTGAATTATTAACTTACTTAGATAAGTTAAGGGAGGAAATGAATTGGCGACAATTAAGGACATTGCTAAATTAGCAGGTGTTTCCCACGGAACAGCCTCTAATGTTTTAAACCAGAGAGGTAATGTCAGTTCAGAAAAGATTTCTAAAGTCCTAAAGGCTGCGAAAGAATTAGGTTATACGATTAATCCTCAGGCTCAACTGTTGAGAAAAGGCTTCTCGAATAAAGTGGTTGTTTTTATTCCCTTTGTTTTAAAAGAACATTATTCTGTGTTCTATGAGAGCTTATTACAGCAGGCTGAAAAAGAGAGTATTGACGTTGAAGTTTTCTATTTTAAAGAAAAAAACTTACGCAGTATCGTGGAAAAGGAGAGTTTGTTAAAACCTTCTGTAGCAGTATTTGTTGGGTATGTTCCAAAAGAAGATGTATTAACAGTGTTTCAAAAAGACACTAAAATCCATTTTGTTGATGTTTTGGAGGATGCAAACAAATATGGTGTTATCTCTCTTGATTATAGTGTTTTAGCAAAAGAGTTAATAAAACGATTTAAAAAAGGTAATCAAAAATTACTGTTAATCGATTATAAATTCGAGAATGGAAAATCCTTATCTGAAGATATTTTAAATGAGATTTCTGGTCATCTTTCAATCGAGAGATTTTCGATAAAAAATAGGCAAGATTTAATTCAATTGTTTGAACAATATGTAGGTCTTGAAGAATTTAGTGCCATTTTTGCAATTGATAGAGAGATTCTTAGAAATATTCAAGAAATTCAGTCTTGGTTAGGAAGAGGTCGATTAGAGAATATATATGCTCTAGATAGTTTTCAACTTATTCGTGCAAAGAAAAATATTTTTGAGTTAGATTATAAGTTGTGTGCTAAAAAGGTCATCGATTTAATTAAAACTGGAGAAATGGGTCGTATTCTGATGACACCGGAAGGGTTTAGAGCTAAAAATGTTTATACGAAATATGCCAATCCTCAAAAGATACGATTGCTAACGATTAGTTCTCCAACCACTCGTGTGTTGAAATTCTTATCAGGTATTTTTGAACATGAGACAAATATTCGTATTGAGATAGATGAATTGGAATCATCAGAGTACGATGTTACGAAAATTAAAAATAGTGCATTTAAAAAAGGGTATGATTTAATCCGTCTGGATATGGCGGTGTTACCTGAAGTGGCGGAGGATCTTTTTGTTCCTTTAGAGGATGTAGAAGGTAGTAAGAAACTTCTTAACCAGTTTGATGAGAAATTACTAAGCGAGTTTATGTATTCTAATAAAAAATGGTATGGTGTTCCTTTAGACGTTTCCGTTCAATTACTTTATTATCGTAAGGATTTATTTTTAAATAAATTAGTTCAACGAGAATTTTATGAGCGCTTTAGAAAAAATCTAGTTGTTCCGCAAAGTTATGAAGACTTTGACTTGATTTGCCAGTTTTTCACTAAGAATAAAAATAAGGCATCACAAACAGAATTTGGTCATAGTATTGCGATGAAAACTCCGCTCGTTACCTCTTGTGATTTCTTACCAAGATACCGTGAGCAAGTGTTAAATCAAGTTGATAATCCTTATCAAACAGCTTTAGAACAATATAAGGCTAGTTTAGAAACCAGTGATCAGAACAAAGATAAATGGTGGGGAGATATTGTTCAGGAATTTGCTGAAGGAAAAACAGCCATGATGACCGTCTTTTCTAACTATTCAACGGTGCTTGCTGGGCAGTTACAAAATGATATTGATTTTGGTGTTGATCGTATTCCAGGGAAACAACCACTGATTGGTGGAGGAACAGTAGGGATTGTAAAAGAAAGTAAGATGAAAGACCAAGCTCTATTATTTTTAGAATGGTTGTATAGTGACGAGATTTCTAAACTAATCGTAGCACTTGGAGGTATGATTCTTAGTAAAGAGGTTCTAAACAATCAAGAATTAATGGAAATGCATCCTTGGTTAACGCATTTAGAAAAATCTATTCAATTAGGGAAAAGACAAGTTTGGAATAACCAAAAATTCAGTTTGTCGTATCAAATTGAACTGGGTGAAAGAGTATTACACGATGTTTATTACGATTAAAGAGATAAGATTTCTTCTTATCTCTTTTTTTTTGCGAGTGTAACATTTTTGTTACGTAACATAATTGTTACATCCTCCGTTGAAAAAAATATGTATCAAAAATGATTTGTATCAAAATTGATACAAAATCATTCGAAAACAAAAAGTGTATCATCTGTGATACGTATCATGCATGATACAAATTGCATCAAAAAAATCCCTTTGAGAATTTTCTCAAAGGGATTTTGTGCTTTTATCTGCGTTTTTGTTTACCAGCGTTACGGCCACCAGTTTTGTTTTGACGTTGTGCGAACGTTTCTTGTTGTGTTGCTTTTTGAGCAGTTTTACGTGGTGTTGTACGTTGTGGTAACACGATATTGTCATGGTTTAATTCTTCGTCGATTTGAGCTTTAATTTTTGGACGAATATAAGTGTTTTGAATCCATGATTGTAAAATTTGGATAAGGGCAGAGATGAAGAAGTAAATACCAACCCCAGCAGGTGATTGGAATGTCATCAAGAACATCATTACTGGAAGTACGTAGTTCATTGAACGACTTTGTTTTTTCGTTTCTTCGTCCATTCCCATTTGGCTGACTACTGATTGAACATAGTAAGCTACCATTGTCGCAAGAGCGATTGGTAAGAATTGTGCTCCAAGGTTAATTCCCATGAAGTTACTACTTGAAATTTCGTTTGATAACAGAATCGCGTTATACAATCCGCTCCAGATTGGCAATGTAATCAAGATTGGTAAACATCCTGAACCGATACCGCCCATTAATGAGACATTGTTTAGTTTGTATAACTCCATTTGTTCTTGTTGGATTGCAAGTTTTTCCTCTGGAGTTGAAGCTTGTTCTGCACGAGCTGTAATTTCAGCAATATAAGGTTTTAATACTGCCATCTTTTCTTGTTGGACAAGCATCGATTTCATTTGATGGAATTGTGTTGGCATCAAAACGACACGAACGAGTACTGATACGATCACAATCGCAATCGCGTAGTTTCCGTTAAATACGGAAGCAATTTGGTTTAATAACCATTGTGTTGGAACTACTAAATAGTTATAGAGCCAACCAATTGGTTCATGGTTTTCATTATATTGATCGGTACATCCCGCAAGTAGTAGGGGAAGAACTGTTGCAACTAATAGCAGTTGAGCTTTTTTAGTTAGTTTCATAATCACTTTCCTTTTCATTTAATAACATGATTTATTGTACACGTGTTTCGTTGAAATAGCAACGTTCTTTATATAATTTGAAACTTTGTGTATTGCGGTGCGTCATGGACTTCACTTTCTTCATAGCGATCAACGCGACCATATGGGGATACGGAAGCTTTGACTCTTTCGATAAAACGAGTAACGGCTTTTTCTTCGCCTTGTGCAACGACAAAAACTGAGCCATCCATTTTATTTTGAACCGTGCCACAAATATCCAGTTGAATCGCGAGTTGCTGCGTGAAAAAGCGGAATCCGACGCCTTGAACATGTCCCCAAACACGAATTTGTCTTGTAATCATAGAAAGACCTCCAAAAAGTAGAATTATTTTGTCATCTCTATGAAACAAGATTACCATGATTTCTCAAAATTTGGTATACTAATAAACGAGGTGAAAACATGTTTAAAGTAATTGAGACAGCAGGTCAAGATGAACCATGGTGGTTTTTCGATGACTGGAAAAAAATGATTGTTTCGACTGAAGAATTTTCTTCTTTAGAAGAAGCGAAAAATAGTTTCCAACAGCATGAAGCTAGACTTGC
This sequence comes from Granulicatella adiacens, assembly GCA_018364485.1. Taxonomy (GTDB): domain Bacteria; phylum Bacillota; class Bacilli; order Lactobacillales; family Aerococcaceae; genus Granulicatella; species Granulicatella adiacens_A. The sequence continues at coordinate 3,158 of JAGZLX010000044.1, read as the reverse complement.
TTCTAACTATCCAGAAAAACGATCAAACGGAACAAGCGCCATTGCCTTTTGGGATGAGAAAGAACAAGATTATTGTGTGGCGTGTGAATGTGATGTTCAAATTTTCCATGGACTGATTTTAGTCGATGAAAATAATCAATTAGTAGAAGAGAAAGGAGAAGAACGTGGCTAAACAAACGAAGAAAAAAACACAAAGAAAAAATACAAAGAATACCAATCCGTTTTTATCGATTGAAGCTGTAGCCGTATTTATTATTGTCTATAGTTTATTAGCAACTTTTCAATTAGGATTCTTAGGAAAATTCTTTGCTAACCTGATTCGTTTCTTTATCGGGGATTTATATGCCTTCGGTGGAGTGTGCGGAGTTCTTGCGGGAATCGGGATGTTATTCCGTGGACGAATGCCTAAAATTATGTGGAGATGGACGGCTGCAGCCATTTCATCAAGCGTGGCACTTCTCTTATTCGTGTCAGTGATGACTTATAGTAGCTTTACTAGTTCAGGTTCTCCTGTTTTTCAAGAAATGATGAATCGTTTCATGGTGGACTTTACGTCTAATACCGTTTCTCAACGACTCGGTGGTGGGGTGTTAGGAACACTTCTTTATTCATGTACGTATTTCCTTGTTTCTCAATGGGGAACGTATTTAATCGTATTCCTATTATTAGTATGTAGCGGACTCTTAATCTTCAACGTGCATTTAAGCGATGTAATGGATTTTGTACGTACGCAAACAGCGAATGCTTCTGAAAAGTTAGCTGAGCGTAAAGCCGAACGCGAAGCACGCCGTTTGGAAGAAGAACAAGAAGCTGAGGAAATAGTTGTAGCAACACCTGTAGCACCAGCTCCTGCTCCAGTACAAACAGAAACACCTGAAAAACCAAAAGAACCAAGAAAACCGCATTCGTTATTAGACCGAATGAAAGATGTGTTCTTTGATGAATATGAAGATGAAACTTTAATAGAGGACGAATACGCTACGTCTCCAATGGTAGAACCTATTGAACCGATTCCGCCAGTGGAACCAGTAGCACCAGCTCCAGTAGCACCTGTTGCTCCCGTTACAGTTAAAAAATCAGAAGAGCCTGAGTTTGAAGATGATGGCGAAGACATCGGGGAACTTTCAATGAGTGGGGAACAAGATGACGAAGATTATCAATTACCACCAGTGACCTTATTAAATCCCGTACAACATTCAGATCAATCGAATGAACGTACGATTGTAGAACGCAATATGCATATTTTAGAGCGTACGTTTGCAAGTTTTGGGGTGGATGCTAAAGTAATGCCAAACCCAATGATGGGGCCAGCTGTTACAAAATACGAAATTCAACCAGCGATTGGTGTGAAGGTAAGTAAGATTGTGAACTTGAGTGATGATATTGCCCTAGCACTTGCGGCCAAAGATATTCGTATCGAAGCTCCAATTCCAGGAAAACCTTATGTAGGGATTGAAGTTCCAAATAGCCAAACAAGTTTTGTGTCGTTTAGCGATGTGATTCAATCGGCTCTTCAATCTCCAAAACCTTTAGACGTACCATTAGGAAGAGATATCTCTGGTAATGTTCGTCTTTGCGATATTACGAAAATGCCACACATGTTAATTGCCGGTTCAACGGGTTCTGGTAAATCGGTATGTATTAACGGCATTATCACAAGTATTTTAATGAAGACAAAACCACACGAAGTGAAATTAATGATGATCGATCCGAAGATGGTAGAGTTGAATGTGTATAATGGCATTCCGCATCTATTAACTCCGGTTGTAACGAACCCTCGTAAAGCCGCTCAAGCCTTACAAAAGGTTGTAGCTGAGATGGAAAAACGTTACGAATTATTCGCTTCAATGGGAATGCGTAATATCGATGGATATAACGCTCATGTCGAACAATATAACCGTGAAACGGGCGAAAATAACCCAACACTACCTTATATCGTCGTAATCGTAGACGAACTTGCGGATTTAATGATGGTAGCAAGTAATGAAGTGGAAGATGCGATTATTCGTCTAGCTCAAATGGCTCGTGCTGCGGGTATTCATATGATTCTAGCAACACAACGTCCATCTGTTGACGTAATTACAGGGATTATTAAAGCTAACGTTCCTTCTCGTATCGCCTTTGCGGTATCCAGTGGTACAGACTCTCGTACGATTATCGATGCCAATGGTGCTGAGAAACTTCTTGGACGCGGGGATATGCTATATATGCCAATGGGCGAAAATAAACCAATTCGTGTACAAGGCGCATTCTTAACAGATGAAGAAGTCGAACGTATCGTTGATTTCGTGAAGAATCAGCAAGAAGTAGAGTATGATGAAGCGATGATGCCTTCAGAAAATACAACTGTTGCTGGTGGAAGTGAACCAGAAGACGAACTATTCTACGAAGTCATCGAATTATTAAAAGAACAAGAAACAATTAGTACGTCTTATTTACAAAGACGATTCCGTATCGGATTTAACCGTGCAGCACGTATGATTGATGAATTAGAAGCGCGTGGTTATGTTGGACCTGCAGATGGAAGTAAAGGAAGAAAAGTGAATGTTCATGTTTTCAATGAAAATGACGCTTCCGAGCAGGTGAAACCAACGCATAGAAATGTAAAAACCGAACATTTTTCATAAAAATCACCTCCAATGAAAAGATTTAGCTTGATTTTCATTCTATTTATGTTAGAATGACTGTAGTAAATCATTTATTGGAGGTTTTTTATCGTGAAAACTAAAAAGAATTTAGCTTTATTTGCATTGACACTTGGTGCGACTGCTGTATTAGCAGCGTGTGGCGGATCAAAATCTGACAGCTCACAAGCATCTTCTCAAAACAACGCTGGCTCTTCAGACAACTTCAAAGCGGTAATGGTATCTGATACTGGTGGTATTGACGATAAATCATTCAACCAAGGCGCTTGGGAAGGCCTTCAAGAATGGGGTAAAAATAACGGTGGTAAAACTAAAGGAAATGGTATTGATTACATTCTTTCAAAAGCAGAATCTGACTATACTACAAACCTTAACACTGCAGTTTTAAATGAGTACAATATTATTTTCGCAATCGGATTTAAATTACAAAAAGCTGTTGAAGAAGCAGCAAAACAAAATCCAGACGCACACTTTGCGATTATCGATAGCGTGGTTGAACAACCAAACGTTGCT
>JAGZLX010000107.1 GCA_018364485.1 Granulicatella adiacens | reverse complement strand
AATGGTCCTCAGACAAGAGAAGCAACTCCAACTGAAGCACCTACAGTTACTTCAAGTTCAGAAACAGTAGCAACACCACCACAACGATTGAAACCGTTAGGGAATACGGGACAAGAATTTGCAACGTTGGAACAAGCTTTAGCGTGGATGAAAGATCAATTGGACCAATCTTCAAAAGCACAAGAAGCTGGAAAACAAAATTGGGTTTACTCTGGAAGAGCGTATGAAATTCCATGGAGTGACGGGTCTACGACAGCAACCGTTGATTTAACGAAAATTGAGTCTTACACACCAGCTCCTACACCAACAGAAACAACTTCTGCACAGACGTTCGAAACGCCTGGAACAGATCATTTATAAAATTGAGCACTTTGGTAGCAATGCCGAAGTGCTTTTTTGGTGCTTATAGGATAGGAAACAAAGCAGGTTTATGATAGAATAAGCTTATCTTATTATAGGAGTGAATGTAAGTGGATAATAAAGGACGTCGTATTTTAAGCGCTATTATCTCGATTGTGATTATTGCAGTGTATGCATTTTTACGTTTCCAACGTTTTCAAGCAAAACAGGAACGCCAAAAAGCGCAGCAAGAGCAAGTGAAAAATTCTCAAGTGGTGCAACAAGCCTTGCAAGATAATCAAAACAAATTAAACGAAGCTGCTGCTAAAATTAAACAAGCAGCGGATAGCGTTAAAGACAAAAACTCAACAACTGAATCAGAAGAGTTGAAGAATGCTGAAATGAATAAAGAAATCGGAGAAGGATATAATATCGTCAAAAAAGATGGTAAATTCTATATTGTTAAAAACAATGATTTCTCAAAAGCAGTTGAATTAACAGGAGTAACAGAAGCACTTGTAATTCCTACTACAGAAGAAGAGAAAAACTTAAAATATAATGTATTAGTTGTTAAAAAAGACGGCGAATATCGAGTTGTTGATGAAACAAAAGATGGGAAAGACGTCTTAGTCTTAACAGGAGAAACCATCACTGAAGGTACAACCTTTGTATTAAAAGGTGACACGCTGTATATCAAATAAAAGGATACGAGGGCGAACGCTCAGGACTGAAACACTGGACTGATATGCCGCAAGGGACTCGGAACGAGTCGTGCGGACATATCAGGAAGTGGACGTCAGT
>JAGZLX010000043.1 GCA_018364485.1 Granulicatella adiacens | reverse complement strand
ACTCCTTTTTTATTTTCACCACTATTTTTAAATCGGTGAACATTTTAAATCTCATAAAAGTACTACAAATAGGTAGCTACACCTATTGCATCTTATTCATTTTACCATTGTTTAGCTAATTAAGAAAGCAAAAAAAGACGACTTTTTTCAAAGTCACCCGATTTTTTTATAATTTTACGTCAAAGAAACCCAATTTCCTATCCAAACGGAAAGTTATTAATGCTTTAACTCCGTTTTCTGTCGCGACAATCAGTACCATTTCTATTCACAACAAAAAAGGTGGCTTTTTCAAGCCACCTAAAATTTTATTAATTTGTTTCAATCAAACCATATTTTCCATCTTTACGACGATAAACAATGTTTGTTTCGTTCGTTTCAGCATCTTGGTAGATAAAGAAGTTATGTCCTAACATGTTCATTTGAAGAACAGCTTCTTCGCTATCCATTGGTTTCAAATCAATTCGTTTTGTACGAACGATTTCTAATCCTGTTTCCTCCTCTTCAGGCATTTCTGGAAGTGGTGGTAACACAACATCGAATCCTTTTTCGCGAGATTTACGATTGATTTTTGTTTTATGTTTACGAACTTGTCTTTCAAGTTTATCGACTACCAAGTCAATACTTCCATATAAATCAATTGAAGTTTCCTCGGCACGTAGAACTAAATAAGGAAGTGGGATCGTAACTTCAACTTTTGCAGTCTTTTCAGCGTAGACTTTCAAGTTGACATATACAGTCGCATTAGCAACGTCAGTAAAGTATTTTTCTAATTTGCTAATTTTCTTTTCTGCGTATTGACGAATCGCTTCTGTGACCTCAATATTTTCTCCACGGATATTATATTTAAACATAATACTCTCCCCTTTCATCTGGAAAACCAGATTTGAAGAAATACCCTAAGGACCACTCTTAGGAATTGCTTCGTTTGATTTCTATAGTTTTATTATAAAGCATGCACAGGGCTTTTACAACCGTTTTCAAGAATTCTTTCATTAAGAATTGTTAAGGAAAAACGGTATTTTTGAGGACTTTTCTTTGCCGATATTTTGTTTTCATGAGATGAAAAATCATACACCATTGAAGATTAGAATCATTCCCAACAAGAATCCCCTATCCCAAAAATCTCCTCATCCCCAGTAATAATTGTCCCTTTTCTAGAAAGTCTTAGATTCCTAGTTAAAACAGCACAGAATCTCCATTGACAGAAATCGTTTTCAACGATATAGTGAAATGGTAAACAAATTATAAAGGAGTTATGATTATGGAAAAAGTATTTGCTAGTCCGTCTCGTTATGTTCAAGGGAAAGATGTTCTTAAAACTGGTCTTTCTCACGTTTTGGCCCTTGGAGATCGTCTTCTCCTCCTTTGCGACCCTATCGTTTATGATTTAGTCGGTAAAGAACTGGAAGAAAATCTCGTGAAAGCCGGCGCGTTTGTTCATCGTGAAATCTTCCATGGTGAAGCAACCAACGACGAAGTTCGCCGCGTTGCTGAAGTTGTGAAGGAGCATCAACTAAACGTAGTCATCGGCTTAGGTGGTGGTAAATCGATCGATACAGCCAAAGCGATTGCGGATGATTCTAATTGTCCGGTAGCGATTTTACCAACAATTGCTTCAACTGACGCTCCAACTTCTGCCCTCTCTGTTATCTACTCAGCAGAAGGCGTGTTTGAACGCTATCGTTTCTACAAGAAAAACCCAGATCTAGTATTAGTCGATACAAAAGTCATTGCCAATGCTCCTGTTCGTTTATTAATCTCAGGAATTGCCGATGCGCTAGCTACTTGGGTGGAGGCTCGTGCAGTCATCGAAGCACAAGGAAGCACAATGGTCGGTCAAGTGCCAACGATTGCTGCAGAAGCCATCGCTCGTGTCTGCGAAAGCACTTTATTCGAAAATGGTCTACAAGCCGTTGCCGCAGCAAACGCCAAAGTAGTTACTCCTGCTTTAGAAGCTGTTGTAGAAGCGAACACATTACTCAGCGGTATCGGTTTTGAATCAGCTGGATTAGCAGCAGCTCACGCCATCCATAACGGATTCACAGCGATTCATGGAGACATCCATACTCTTACTCACGGTGAAAAAGTAGCTTACGGTACATTGACACAACTATTGTTAGAAAATCGTCCAAAAGAAGAACTCGACAAATATATCACTTTCTACAAAGCGCTTGGCTTACCTACTACGCTGAAAGAAGTAAAATTGGATTCTGTACCATATGAAGACTTACTCAAGATTGGAGCCCTTGCAACACAAGAAGGCGAAACCATCCATCAAATGGTTGTTGACTATACTGCCGAAGATGTGGCAAATGCACTACTTGCTCTTGACCAATATGTCACTACAAGATTTTAAAAATAACTAAATCCACTCAAATAGCCCAAGCAGAAATCTGCTTGGGCTATTTTATCGATTTGTTTTGTATCATGCATGATACGTATCATGCATGATACACTTTTTATCTAAATAATGTCAGAGATTCCACTTCTTCAACACCCATTTCCGTTAATGCTTTTGCGGCCATATGTAACGTTGCGCCTGTCGTATAAACATCATCTACTAACAAGACCTTTGTTGGAATCACGACTCCCTCTCTTATCTTAAAAGGTTGTTTTAGTTGCAGACGCTCCTGCCTTTTCTTCTCCGATTGCTTCTTACCGCTGCCAAAATGTTCTAAAAGCGAAACGGTAGGCACACGGCATTCTTCCAGTAAAGTTGGAATCGTCTCGAATTCTCTCTTTTTTAGACTCGTACTGGATGAAGGCAATGGACAAAGAACGAAGCCTCTCTTTTGATACTTAAGCAACTCTTCTCTTAATTCCTTTATCACCAACGTCATCACTCTTGTATCTCCCACAAATTTGAATAACTCCATAAACTTCCGCCCCGCCTCGTCATAAGCATATAAGGCCGTATTCTTTAAAAGTACTGCTTCTTTTACTTGATGCCATTTTTGACAATCCGGGCAGACTCCCACTTTAGAAAGAAGCCGTCCACACTCTAGGCAAGTTGGATGCTGTTTTAATTCCATAAACGGATGCTCACAATTAACGCAGATGCACTTTCTGTTTGCTCCCAGTATAAACGAGAGTATCGGCTGAGCTCGTTCAACTTCTTCCCCGCACCATAGACATTTCATTTACCTTCCCTCCCAAGAAGCGCTTGTCGATTTAAGTCTTCGATTTCCCTGACCGCTTGGACCATCGCCTTTGTTTTACCATTATGAAAATACACAACTTCTCCTGTTGGGCATTCTGCGGTCCGTCCAACACGTCCTGCGATTTGCACGAGTACTTCTCTTGAGAATTCCTCTTCGTGCGCATTGACGACACAAACATCGACGCCTGGAAAAGTCACTCCTCGTTCTAGAATCGTTGTTGTCACTAGAAAATCGAGCTCTCCTGCTCTCATCTTCGCGATTCTTTCTTGCCGATACACTTCTCTAGAACTAACCGTCTCGAATGTCGCATTTGGGAACTGGCGTCTAAGTGCTACTTCTATCGGACCTAGAAGTGTAATTCGTGGTACAAACAGCAAGAATCTTTTTCCTGCTTTAACATGTTCCTCTATAAACCGCTGCACAGGTTTTGGCACTTTCTTCTTTTTCAGTTTTTTCTCTAAGTCTCCAATATAACTCATCGTTGGTACTACTAGTGGTTTCTTGTGATATCGCTCTGGTAATAAGGATACCGACAACTCTTTTCGCTTGATTCTTCTCTCTAGCGTCTGGGACGGGGTCGCCGTTAAATACAGCAGGCAACCGTCCTCTTTCACCGCACGATGAACCGCACGAATCAATAACTCATTATCCCGATAAGGAAATGAGTCCGTCTCATCAATCACGACCAAATCAAACGCGCGGTAGAACCTGAGCATCTGGTGCGTCGTCGCAATCGTCAGTGGCACTCTCTTATAGCCTTCCTCCGACTGCGAGTGAAGGACGTTTTGCTCCACTGTCGGGAAAGCTTCCTTCAAACGTGGCGCTAACTCCACACACACATCAATTCTTGGTGCGGCAACGGCGACTCGTTTTCCTTGTTGTAACATCCATTCGATGCTCGCAAAAATCATCTCCGTTTTCCCAGAACCTGTCACTGCCCAGAGTAGGTGCTCGCGGAATCCTGTTTCCTTTACAACATCCAAGCACTCCAAAGAGAGCTGCGCCTGTTTGGAACTCAAAGTATGTTTATAGTGCGCTAATGCTTCTGTTCTTTTTGGAAAAGGTTGCTTTTCTTCAGGAGTCGCAATCACCACGCTACAAGCCTTCACCTTTCCCATCCCAATACACTTCAAGCAAAACCAACATTCACCGCCTTCACAATTCAGGCAAGGTCCCTTTGCAAATTCCAACGGATCCGTATTCCCACAAAACTGGCACTCTTTCTTCCCGTTTTTCACGGTAATCCCAACCTCTAGCACTGCATTAGTAGAAACTTCATGCTCTTTTAGCATCGATTGATAGACCGCTTGAATACGTCCAACCGCTCCTTCCATCTCACTCACCTCACCCCTAACTACGCAAAAAAAATCAGAAGAAGATTTCTCTTCTTCTGATTTTTGTTTGAAAGGAGTGCTTCTATTATGAGAAGAATGCGAGTAATACCCCTGCAGCAATCGCACTACCGATAACTCCGGCTACGTTTGGTCCCATTGCGTGCATTAATAAGTAGTTACTTGGGTCTTCTCTTTGTCCTTCTTTTTGTACAACACGAGCGGCCATTGGTACGGCAGATACCCCTGCAGCACCGATCATTGGATTGATTTTACCGCCAGATAATTTGTACATTAATTTACCCATAAGAACCCCAGCTGCTGTTCCTCCAGCAAATGCGATTAATCCTAGTAAAGTAATTTTAAGAGTCGATACTGATAAGAATAATTCCCCTGTTGCTTTCGCCCCTACTGTTAACCCTAAAATAATGGTTACTCCGTACATCATCGCATTTTGTAGAACTTTTGTAATGTTTGGAACTACCTTAATTTCTTTAATTAAGTTACCGAGCATTAAGCATCCTACTAACGGTGTTGCACTTGGCACTAATAAGCTGACAAAAATTGTAACGATGATTGGGAAAAGAATTTTTTCTGTTTCACTCACTTTACGGTTTTCTGTCATCTTCACGAGACGTTCTTTCTTCGTTGTGAGCGCACGAATAATTGGCGGTTGAATAATTGGCACAAGCGCCATGTATGAGTACGCTGCTAGGGCGATTGCTGGTAATAAGTGCGGTGCAAGTCTTGTCGTTAAGAACAAGGCGGTTGGTCCATCCGCACCACCGATAATCCCTACTGAAGCAGCTTCTTGCGGTGTCATCCCCCACATTACTGAAAGGAAGAATGCGACGAAAATACCGAATTGAGCTGCCCCACCAAGCAAGATGGTCTTTGGATTTGCAAGTAACGGTCCAAAGTCTGTTGAAGCCCCTAAGCAAAGGAAAATCATCGGTGGATAAATACCAAGGTTCGTTCCTTGATATAAGTAATACAAGAGTCCACCAGGTCCATTTTCAGTAGGAGCATCCATCAACCCTGCTAATGGTAAGTTTACAAGGAGCATCCCGAACGCAATCGGAACCATTAAATATGGCTCATACCCTCGTTTAATCCCTAGATATAGAAACACGCAGGCAATAATTAACATAATGATATTTTGGATTGTTAAGTTATAGAGCCCACTCGTTTCAATCAACTGTTGAATGACTTCCATAAACCATCGCCTCCTAAATCGTTAAGAGTGGTTGGTTCGATTCGACAGATTCATTACTTGATACATGAATTGCTTTCACAACACCATCAGCCGGAGCAAGGATTTCATTTTCCATCATCATGGCTTCTAAAATCACAAGTACATCTCCTTTTTTCACTGCATCACCGACATTTTTATTGACCGATAATACAATCCCTGCCATTGGAGCAGGCACCACTTCACCGTCCCCTGTTGGAGCAGGTGCTGGCGCAGCTTTCTTTTCTTCCACTGGCGCGCTAGGTGCTGGAGTTGGAGCTGCTGCTGCTAATTTTTGTGCTGCTTCTTCATTTGAAATTTCTTTTAGTGAGACGATAAATGTTTCGCCATTCACTTCTACTTCGTATTTTTTCATTTAGTCCACCTTCTTTTCAATCGATACAATTTCAAAGTGCTTGTCCGGAACATCCGCACTCGCTTGTGTTAAAGCGACCAGTGCGGCAACTCGAGCAAGTTTATTCGTTTCAAATAGTGTTCCATCATTTGTTGGAGCTTCAGGTTTCACCTCAACTGGTTTTCCTACAACTCCAGCTGTTGGATGGCTCTTTGCTTCCAGGATTTGGATAACTTTAGAGCTTCCTTGCATGAGGAACATTAGAATCGTCAACATCACAAACACAATTCCCATTGAAACGATTGTGATCCATAGGATTTCTAATAAACTTAGTTGCATAACTCTCTCCTCACTTTACAGTCGCAAAAATCTTCACGATTTCAGATGGTTTTTGCCATTGTCCATTCTTCTTGAGCAAGAATTCTTTGCCGACTTTAGGGAAGAGTGCGTAAGTTAAGACATCTTCGTCACTTCTTGCTAAATCTCCAAGTTCTGCTTTGAGTGTTTCGAATTCTGGTGGCAAGTGGTTTGCTGGTCGATCGCTGATGACTTCTTGGTCACCAATGATGCTTCTTCTGAAGCTTTCTTGAATTGGTACTGGTGATTGTCCATAAGAACCAAGTAAGTAAGATTTCACTTCGTTTGAAACCACTTTGTAGCGCTGGCCTGTAAGAACGTTCATCGTTGCTTGTGTTCCCACCATTTGACTCATTGGAGTTACGAGCGGTGGATATCCAAGGTCTGCTCTTACTTTAGGCACTTCTTTTAATACTTCTTCGTATTTATCAGTTGCACCCGCTTGAGTTAATTGAGAATACATATTCGATAACATTCCACCAGGCACTTGATATAAAAGCGCACGTGGGTCTGGAGTTAACATTTTTGGATTTAATGTTCCATCTTTAATGTATTTATCTTTAATTACTCGGAAGTGGTCTGCAATAGGTTCTAATTTTGCCAAATCAACTGAAATATCATAGCCTAATTCGCGAAGAGCGATGACTAATGATTCCGTAGGTGGTTGGCTTGTCCCTTCACTAAGTGGTGAAAGGGCTGTGTCGATGCGGTCTGCACCAGCTTCAATGACTGCTTGGTATGTTAGTTGCGCAATACCGCTTGTGCAGTGTGTATGCACAACGATTGGAACTGTAATCACTTCTTTTAATGCGCGAACGAGCTCAATACCACGAGCTGGTGTTAAAATTCCGGCCATGTCTTTCACACAGATAGAATCGGCACCCATTTCTTGCATTTTTGCTGCTAGTTCTTTGTAATAGTCAATCGTATGCGCATCACTAATCGTGTAGCAAATTGTCATTTGTGCTTCTTTACCTGTTTTCTTCACGGCGTTTAGTGAAGCTTCCAAGTTACGAACGTCATTTAACGCATCGAAAATTCTGAAAATATCAATCCCGTTTTCTGCTGATTTTTCGACAAATTTTTCGACAACATCATCGGCATAGTGACGATATCCTAAAATATTTTGTCCGCGTAATAACATTTGCAACGGTGTTTTCTTTAAATGTTTTTTCAAGGTGCGAAGTCTGTCCCATGGGTCTTCGTCTAAGAAACGAATACATGCATCAAACGTTGCTCCACCCCAACATTCTAAAGAAGCAAATCCTGCTTCATCTAATTGATCTAAAACAGGGAGCATATCTTCAATTCGCATACGGGTTGCCATCAAAGATTGATGGGCATCCCGTAAGATTGTATCTGTAATTCCTATTTTTCTAGTCATCACCGAACACTCCTTCCACTATAATACGTCGATAAAGCGTTCGATTGTCTTGATGCTTTCAAGGGCATCTTGAGGAATTTGATGTTCTGGATTTGCATCGTTAAATGCTTTCAAGTAGTCTAGACGGAATTGCATACGATCACGAATTAATTCAGCGTATTCGCCATTCATGTCAGGCACTTCATATCCTTCCACTGGTAAGTATTCCATTCCAGGAAGGCCACCGAATAATTCGAAGTGTGCTTTACCATCGACTACAGTTTCGATGACGCCAAGAGAAACTTCTTTAGTCACTTTCTTGCCTAAGTAGTCTCCAGTATTGATGATGTAGCAATCAACTCCTTTATCAAATAAGGCTTTGAATTTTTCGTAGTCTTCTACTAATGGATATACACGGAATGGGTTTGCATATGGTTCGATAACAAGCGCATCTAAGTTTGCCCCAGCTCCTGTATTTTCAGCTGTCGAACGTTTTGTCATTAATGTACATCCTAGAATTGATGCTAAACGTGGGTCTGTGATTTTCACTAATGGTGGTAGAGCATCATCTTTCATAATCCAGAAAATAGATTGAATTGGTTCTTGAATCTTATCGACACGGTTTGGTGTTGAATAACGAGATTTAATGGTACGTCCGTTACCGTTACGAATATCTTCAGTTACTAAAACTTTACGGCCGTTTTCATCCAGAGTCACACCACAGTTTTGAACCGTTACGAAGTAATCTTGTTCTCTGTGACCTGCTGGATAGTCATTTGTTTTGTCGAAGTAAGAAGGTTCTAAAGCTACAGATGAACCATCTTCTACCGAAATCACAAATGCATCGTCGTGTAATACTTCAATATCGTATTTATTATCATGTTTAGCGTGTGTTAATGTAGACTTACCTGATCCAGATAATCCGAAGAAGCTTGCAACGTAAGAATCGCCTTCTTTACGGAAAATCTTCAAACCACCGTGGCAAGAAACGTAGTTATTACGAGCGGCAGTTGCCCATGCTAATGTTAACGTTCCTTTTTTGATTTCCCCAAAATAACTCATTCCTAAAATTGCAGCACAGTTATGTTTTGTATCAAAGAATGCTAATCCATCTGGGTAATCAGGATGTCTCCAAGTTGGGTCGAAGAAAATGAAAATATCATTTTCGTCATATTGTTTAGACGCATCATAACGTCTCTTATATTGGTCATTGAAAATTTGGAAGTTCAATAACCATGAGTACAAGTTGTTAATATGTTCTTTAGGCATTGTAATATGTGCCTTCACCATAAAGTCTTCATCAAGACCTACAACGGCTGTACCTTTAATAAATGGTTTGAACGAACTGTTATAAATCTCTTCGCGAATGATTGGAATAATCTTTGCATCTTCTGCAGGATTATTTCCCAAAATTCGACGAGCTTTTGCAGTACGTCCTACAACGCTCCCATCAACAACCGTAAGAATATGTGCATCCTCCGGTAACCCTAAATCCTTTGCGTTTGCAACGAACGCATCTAACACTGTTGTATTAGGTGCATGTGACGCTAATTCATACGCCTCTGCCAGAGTCGGAATTTCAGTCGCATTGTTCGAATAAAAAGCTGGTTCAATAGTTGCCTTCAATTGCGAAAGATGCGGATTGCTCTTGCGTATAGTGTCTGTAGCGAAACGATCAATTGTTGCCATAATATCAACCTTCCTATCTTTTTATTGATACTTTAATTATACACGAAAACGCTTTAAATGTAAGCGTTTTTTGTGATTTTTTTTGCTAATTTCTCCATTTTTTTCTTTTAATTCCTGGAATCTCGTCCAAAAGTAGCAAATCGCTCCCAAACAAAAAAGAACGGGTTACCACATGCGGTAACCCGTTTCTCTAATCTTTATTTTTAAAATTCATTTCAAAACACATGCCTTCTTCTGTTGCATAGAAACGATGTTCAATTTGTTCACGTTCGAGCAACTTATGAACACTATAGAGTCCTACTCCATTTCCTCCGCCAGTCGTTCCTTTTGAAGATGGTAAGAGTGAAAATGCCGTTTCAATTTGTTCTTTCGTTAGTGGAACACATGGATTTTCAATCGTTAAACCTTGATCCTTTAATTCCACTCGAATGACGCCTTCTTTTGATGAGTGTTTAATGGCATTCATCAATAGATTATTCCACACATTTCTAAAGGCGATTGGGCTCGCTTCAATCGTGAATGGTTCGATGTTTTCTTCAAGCACTAGTCCTTTTTCTTGTAATAATAACTGGAATTCTCTATTCCACTCTGGAAGAACTTTGTCTAATGCTATCTCTTCTTTTGTTAGAGTTTCTTCTTGTAATTTAGACAGAGCTAGAATTTCCTGAACGAGTACAGACATCTGGTCGACTTTTGCAATCGACTCTTCCAAGTACTTATCACGGTCCTTATATTTACCAACATTGAGGCTCATATTTTCTAATAAAATACGAAGGCCTGCTAATGGCGTCTTCAACTCGTGAGAAGCGCTTCGTAAGAAATCCACCTTTGTTTTTTCCAGCTGAATCATCTTCTGATTCTTCTCTTCCAGTTCATCGATGACAGATAATAGATGCTCGTATAACTCATTAATTTGCATCTCCATCTGCCCAATTTCATCGGCTCTTGGATTTACAAATCTGGCATCTCTATCCAATTCCATCATCTTCTTGGTTACCCTGGACATTTGCATTAGAGGTTTCGATAATTTTCTAGCATAAATATACGAGAAAATCACTGCTGTAAAGATTGAAATGGCGAGCGATAATGGCAAGTAACGGAATGTAACCTTGGTTGCCTGTTTCACCGATTCGGTTGTCGTTACGACCTGCAGTTGCATTTGTTTGCCGTCTTTTGTAGTGACTTGTCTGTCCTCAATAATCACCGAGTTCTGATCACTATTTTCATCAATGGCCAACTCGCTTCCTAGCTGCAAGTTTTCCCCATTCGATTCTTTTCTTAAGTAAGCTGTAATCCCCTCATTTTTAGCATACAGTTGCAAGGCAGACGCCGCCTCCTGTTCATCGACTTTGGATAAACTTTCCACTAACACATCTGCTTTTTGGCTTAATTCTTGCTGACGTTCCTGCAAATAAAAGTGCGGAAAGGCAAAGTATAAAAACAGATGCGCGATGGCGACTAGCGTACCTAGAATGCTCAATGTATAAATAAAAATCTTAGGAAACAGTTTTAATTTTCTCATCTTAACTCCAACTTGTATCCGACATTTTTAACAGTAACGATACAATCCAACAATAATTTTTTTCGCAATTGCTTGATATAAACATCCACAACACGGTCAAACGGTGGATCTTCATGCTCTGCCCACACGTGATCTAATATTTGAGCACGACTCAATACTTGTCCATGATGTTCTACGAGTAGTTTCAAAATTGCCAGTTCTTTTGCAGTTACTTCCACAATTTGCCCATTTACTCTAGCTTCAAAACTGGTAAAATTCACACTCGTATTCTCGTAGTTCCATACATCCATTTCTCCGTAATGACGCTTCAATACGGCTTCAATCTGCTTATGCAAAACGACGAGGGAGAATGGTTTTTGAATAAATCCATCGACGAGTAGCTCGAACGTTCTCACTTGTGTCTCTTCGTCATGAAGGGCCGTTAGCATCAGAATAGGAACTTTACTAGTTTTACGTACCTCTTCTAACACTTCAAAGCCATTTTTTCGAGGCATCATAATATCGAGTAAGATTAAATCAATCGACTCTTTTTCAAATACTTCAAGCGCCTCTACTCCATCTTCTGCTTCAAACACATGAAAGCCTTGCTCTGTTAAATATTCACGAACACCTTCGCGAATCGCTCCTTCGTCTTCAACGACTAACAAATTCAAAAACATCACCTCTTTTTTGCTATTATATCAATCAATCGGTCTAGCGACTAGACCCTTGCATTTTTATTCCGTATCTTGCATTAAACTCTTCGGAGATTTTTGTAAAATAAACGCACTTCCTAGGAGAACTGCAATGACAACAACGACGAGTCCCAGTCCCACAACTGTTGCTTTATCCATATTGGATACTGTCACTGATAATTCTGTCAATGTCTTATTGAAGCCGTCCACTGCTGCTCCACCACCAAGGTTGGCCGATTTCGCTTCATTCGCCAGTTGCGTTCCAAGGCTGCTATTCACTTGCCCTAAAATAAGTTTTCCAACCCATTCGCTGACAGGTCCACCTGCAAGAATTGCAGCGATAAAGCTGGCGATGCTGACCATTCCTACTTCGCACAACATTTGCGCAATAATCGTTTTGTTCGTCATTCCAAGCGCCAAGCGGACACCGATTTCTCGACGTCGGCTGTTTGTCCATAAGAATAGGACGAGCACTAAAATAATCGCAGAGAAGATTAAACTTCCGAGGAATAGTTTGTCTGTTAAGCCGTATACCAAGTTAATTGATTTTTGAAGCGTTGGGTAGTTTTGGCTACTCTTAATGAGCGTATAGGCCTTCCAGTCAATTCCTAATTTCTTCGCTTGTTCCATCACCTTATCGATGTCATATTGACCACCTACAAGGAACGTAGCATCCAGGTAAATCGCATTTGCTTCAGTATATCCATACATTAATGCGCTTGTCTTTAAGTCCGTTAAAATCGTATTTTCATATAATTCTTGAGGTGCTGTGACTCCACCCTTATTTTTACCACCGAACAAACCAACAATCGTCACTTCTGTTTGGTTATTGGCTTGCTTTTCGTTATCTGCATCATAGATGTTTGATTTTAACTTGAACTTGTCGCCGACTTTTAAATTATTTTTCTTGGCAAAGTCTTCGTGTACTAACGCCACATTCGTATCATCATCCTTAATATGGCGCCCTTGGGTTAGCGTGAAAGTCTGCGCCGCGAATCGTTCATCCATGCTAGAATCATTAATCCCTGTTACTTGAGCAGCTTTCCCGAAACGTTGCTGACGAATGGCGTCAAGACGAACTCCTTTTGCTGGAATCAATTCTTGATCGACAAGGTCAGCTACGACTTCCATTCGCTTCACTGCCTTTTGAACGCCTTCGATTCCTTCAATCGCTTGAATATCTTTTCCTTTCAAGTTCCCGCCCCCACGAGCAGTTCCTTGATTATGTCTGCGGTCGATTTGCATCGAGAACGAAGAATTAATCGACTTAAATGTTTCTTTTGCTGCAGTATCCGTTGCGTGTTTTACGGCTAAGCTACTAAGAGCCACTGTTGCCATACTGAATAAAATAAGGAAAATAATTAAGGTTTTAAACTTTTTTCTTGAGACATATGCCCAAGCATTTTGTAGGATATTCATTTATTTTCCCCCTCTTACTTTCTTTAGTTTTCCGTCTTCTAATTCCAACACTTCATCACTCGCACCGGCTACTTGCGGGCTGTGAGTCACTACGATGACGCATTTTCCACTTTCATGTGCTGCCATTTTTAAGATATCGATAATTTCTGCAGCTGTTCCTTCGTCCAAGTTTCCTGTTGGTTCATCCGCTAAAATAATTGGCGCCTTTGAAACAAGTGCTCTAGCAATTGCAACCCGTTGTTGTTGCCCACCTGATAGCTTCAATACATTACGATGAATTAATTCTTCCTCTAATCCTAATTTCAATAGGATATCTTTGGTTGCTTTTCCATTTACGAGTCGCACATTTTCAAGCGGTGTTAAATAATCGATTAAATTATAGTTTTGGAACACTAAGCAAATATGGTCGCGGCGGTGTTCACTGTATGACCCTTGCGCAATATCTTGTCCATTGAAACACACTTTTCCTTTCGTTGGACTATCTAATCCTGCTAATAGCGATAAGAAAGTCGATTTCCCTGCTCCTGATTTCCCAACGACCGCATAGAATTTTCCTTCTTCAAAAGTGGCATTCAAATCATTCAACACATATTTTTGAGAATCCTCGTATCGATAATAAATAGTTTCTAATGATAATACTGACATAAAAACACTCCTTAGTTCATTTGACTTAAAATTTTCTTCGGTTTCTTCATTAAGATGACTGCGGTACTAAATAGAACGGCCAATGCAATAATGATTAGTACGACTCCAATCGTTAGCAGTCCTTGCATCAGACTGAACTCCGGCAAGCTCGATTCAAACAATGATCTCACTTGAGGGGGAATTTCATCCGAGGTTAAGAGCCCCGTGTAAAATTGTTTGGCTACAAAGCTTCCCAACATAAGAGCGAAGATGGAGCTCGTTGCCGCAACCGTGTAGAGTTCTAATAAGATTTGCGCGATAATTTCTTTTCTTGAAATTCCGACCGACATCAAAATCCCGAACTCATGAATTCTTTCTCTTAATGTAAATAATAAAATTAAAAATAAAACA
>JAGZLX010000042.1 GCA_018364485.1 Granulicatella adiacens | reverse complement strand
CGTATCGCTCATGCCAAAGACATGATTTCTCTTGATTTCCCTGGATATTCTATCGGTGGATTATCTGTTGGTGAAACGAAACAAGAAATGAATGAAGTGTTGGATTATTTAACACCACTAATTCCTTCTAATAAACCTCGTTACTTAATGGGTGTGGGTTCACCTGACTCATTAATTGACGGCGTTATTCGCGGAGTAGATATGTTTGACTGCGTATTACCAACACGTATTGCTCGTAATGGTACATGTATGACAAGTAGCGGACGTCTTGTAGTGAAGAATGCGAAATACGAACGTGATTTCCGACCTTTAGATGAGAAATGTAATTGCTACACATGTCGTAACTATACACGTGCCTACATTCGTCACTTATTTAAAACAGACGAAACATTCGGATTGCGCTTAACAAGTTATCATAACTTGTACTTCTTATTGAACTTAATGAAACAAGTTCGCCAAGCAATTATGGATGACAACTTATTAGAGTTCAGAGAAGCATTCTTTGAAGAGTATGGTTTCAACAAAGAAAATGCTAGAAATTTCTAAAGAATATAGAAATAAAGCGACTTTTTTGATAAAGTAAGAACATAGAAATTGGAAATGAGGTAAGATTATGGATCAAATGACATTATTAATTGCATATATTGTTGTAGCAGGGGGAGCGTTCTGGTTCTTCGGCCGTAAACAACGTCAACGTGCAAAAGAAATTCAAGCACAAAGAGATGCGATGAAAATTGGAGATAAAGTTGTTACAATCGGCGGATTACACGGTGTTATCTATAACATCGATACTGTAAATAACACAGTTGACCTAGATTGCGAAGGAGTTATCCTTACATTCGAACGTGCTGCAATTCACCATGTTGTTACAGAATCTGCTCCAACAAATCACGAAGTTTATACTGATGATGTAGCAACTGAAGAAGAGTAATCAATGGATAAAGATAGTTTGAAGAATCAATATAAGACTTGGTTGTATTATAAAGTCGGTGAGTTTAATGACTTAGGTTATACAACGATTGAATCGGAAGATCTTGCACACTATTTTGCAGATTACCGTTGGAAGAAGAGTGTTCCTGATAATCTATTCGAACGCATCTTTCAAATTAATCAGTTAAGTATTAATGAATACTTTGATTTTGAATCTTTAGAAGCACAAACGAATAAAGAAATTTCACTGGATGATATTAATTTAAGTGAATTATTTTAAATGAAGGAAGTCGGTTAAGTTACCGACTTCTTTTTTTGTATTAAAAAGAATGTAAAGGATTACAAAAAGTTCGCAAAAAGTATTGATATTTTGGGAATAATGGTTAGAATGGAGATATAGGTTAGGAATCAATTATGAAAGGGGAAATGAAAACAAATGAATCTGTTTTCATTAAGAACTTTTTTAATGAAAAGCATTTACATTTAACGAAAAATGTTGTAAGATAAATATGTGATAAAAATAACAAACACTGGGGGAAATCACAAGTGAGTGAAGAAAAAAACAACAACCAAGTACAACAAGAAATCAACCGTCTCGTGGAGAATGGGTTGAAAGCCTTAGATGAATTCCGCTTGTTAAATCAAGAACAAGTGGATTACATTGTGGCAAAAGCATCAGTTGCTGCGTTAGACCAACACGGTGTATTAGCACAACATGCAATCGAAGAAACAGGACGTGGGGTTTTCGAAGACAAAGCTACGAAAAACTTATTTGCCTGCGAACACGTGGTGCACAACATGCGTCACACTAAAACAGTTGGCGTTATTTCAGACGATGAAGTAACTGGATTAACATTAATCGCAGAACCAGTAGGGGTTATCTGTGGTATCACACCTACAACAAACCCAACTTCAACTGCAATTTTCAAATCGTTAATCGCATTAAAAACACGTAACCCAATCGTGTTCGCATTCCATCCATCAGCTCAACAAAGTTCTGCACATGCAGCTCAAATCGTTCGTGATGCAGCAATTGCAGCAGGAGCGCCTGAAAACTGTATTCAATGGATTGAACACCCATCTATTGAAGCGACAAACGCTTTAATGAACCACGATGGTATTGCTACTATCTTAGCAACAGGTGGTAACGCGATGGTTAAAGCTGCATACTCTTGTGGTAAACCAGCTCTTGGGGTTGGTGCGGGTAACGTTCCAGCTTACGTTGAAAAAACTGCTAACATTCGTCAAGCAGCTCACGATATCGTAATGAGTAAATCATTCGATAATGGTATGGTATGTGCTTCTGAACAAGCAGCGATTATTGATAAAGAAATTTACGATGAATTTGTTAAAGAATTAAAGAGCTACCATACTTACTTTGTAAATAAAAAAGAAAAAGCATTATTAGAAGAATTCTGCTTCGGCGTAAAAGCAAACAGCAAAAACTGTGCTGGTGCTAAATTAAATGCAAACATCGTTGGTAAACCAGCCGCATGGATTGCTGAACAAGCTGGATTCTCAGTTCCAGAAGGAACAAACATTCTTGCTGCAGAATGTAAAGAAGTTGGCGAAAAAGAACCGTTAACACGTGAAAAACTTTCTCCAGTGATTGCAATTCTTAAATCAGAATCTCGTGAAGACGGTATTGATAAAGCACGTCAAATGGTTGAGTTCCACGGTTTAGGACACTCAGCAGCGATTCATACAGAAGACGCTGAATTAGCGAAAGAATTCGGACGCGTTGTTCGTGCAATTCGTGTTATCTGGAATGCTCCTTCTACTTTTGGTGGTATCGGGGACGTTTATAACGCATTTATCCCATCATTAACATTAGGTTGCGGTTCTTACGGACGTAACTCAGTTGGGGATAACGTGAGTGTTGTAAATCTATTAAATGTCAAAAAAGTAGGGAGACGTAGAAATAACATGCAATGGTTTAAAGTTCCATCAAAAATCTATTTCGAACGCGATTCAATTCAATACTTACAAAAAATGAAAAATGTAAGCCGTGTAATGATCGTAACTGACCAAGCAATGGTTAAATTAGGATTCTTACAACGTGTTATTGAACAATTAGAATTACGTCCAAACAAAGTAATTTATGAAGTATTCTCAGACGTAGAACCAGATCCAGACATCACAACAGTAAATCGTGGTGCAGAAATCATGAAGAGCTTCGAGCCAGATACAATCGTTGCACTTGGTGGTGGATCTGTAATGGATGCTGCGAAAGTGATGTGGATGTTCTACGAACAACCACAAGTGGACTTCCGTGACTTAGTTCAAAAATTCATGGATATTCGTAAACGTGCATTCAAATTCCCAGAATTAGGGGAACGTGCTAAATACGTTGGTATCCCAACAACTTCTGGTACAGGTTCTGAAGTAACACCATTCGCGGTAATTTCAGATAAAGCTAATAACCGTAAATATCCATTAGCTGACTACTCATTAACGCCAACAATTGCGATTGTTGACCCTGCATTAGTTATGACAGTTCCAGACTTTGTAACTGCGGATACTGGTATGGACGTATTAACTCACGCCATCGAAGCGTACACTTCAACACTTGCAAACGACTATACTGATGGTTTAGCATTGCAAGCAATCAAATTAGTATTTGAAAACTTAGTAAGCAGTGTGAAAAATGCCGATTTCGTATCACGCGAAAAAATGCATAATGCTTCTACAATGGCTGGTATGGCATTTGCGAATGCGTTCCTTGGAATGAGCCACTCAATGGCACATAAGGTTGGTGGATTCTTCCACACAGTTCACGGACGTACAAATGCGATCCTATTACCATACGTAATTCGTTACAATGGTACACGTCCTGCTAAAGCAGCTACATGGCCAAAATACAACTACTACCGTGCAGATGAAAAATTCCAAGACATCGCTCGTATGTTAGGATTACCATCTTCAACTCCTGAAGAAGCAGTGGATGCTCTTGCTAAAGCTGTTTACGAATTAGGAGAAGCTGTAGGAATCGAAATGAACTTCAAAGCTCAAGGTGTTGACCATAAAGAATGGTTAGATACAATTCATGAAATTGCAATGCTTGCTTATGAAGATCAATGTTCACCTGCAAACCCACGTTTACCAATGGTAGCTGATATGGAAGAAATTCTTGCTGACGCTTACTATGGATATAAAGAACGTCCAGGTCGTATCAAATAATTAAGAATAATGATAAGAGTCTTAGGAGCTTCCTAAGGCTCTTTCTTTGTTCTGTTTTTCATTCATGAAGTATGCTATACTATTATGGAAATGAAAGGAGATGGCTTATGACACCAAATAAGGAAGATTACATTAAAACAATCTATAAATTGGGTGGTAAAGATAAATTTGTGACGAATAAGGCCATCAATCAAATGCTGGACCTTTCAGCAGCTTCCACAACAGAAATGTTGAATAAGCTAGTACATGATGGGACGGTTGAATACATCCGTTATACAGGTGCAAAATTAACAGAGAAGGGCATTAAAGTGGCTGAACGCTTGATTCGTTCTCATAAAATATGGGAAGTTTTTCTCGTAAAATCACTTGGATTTAGTGGAGAGTCTGTTCATGATCAAGCAGAAATTCTTGAACATGCTTCTACTGTAGAAATGACAGAGCGATTAGCGGAATTTTTAGGGAATCCAACACATTGTCCTCATGGAGAAGAAATACCACCATTTTCAGAATAAAATAGTGATAAAACTGGCCTGTTTTGGCCAGTTTTTTTATTTTTGCTCTAGTATTTATCCCGAAACTTTAGTACAATAATAGTACAGTTTAAGTTGGGTGTTTCATTTTTTTAATACAGAGGGGATATTATGACATCAAAGCATCAACAAATCATTCGTTATATTGAATCACTACCGGTTGGAGAGAAAATCTCAGTCCGTTCAATCGCAAAGAATATGGAAATGAGCGAAGGGACGGCTTATCGTGCTATTAAGGAAGCCGAGAATATTGGGATTGTTTCGACTATCGAACGCGTTGGAACGATTCGTATTGAACGCAAAACAAAAGATAATCTAGAAAAACTATCTTTTGGAGAAATTATTAAGATTATTGAAGGGGAAGTATTCGGTGGTCACGAAGGGTTAGATAAAATCTTAAACCGCTTTGTTATTGGTGCGATGACACTAGACGCCATGACGCGTTATATTCAACCAGAATCGCTTGTGATTATCGGAAATCGTGAAGATGCGCAATTACTCGCTCTAAATCAAGGAGCTGCTGTTTTAATTACTGGTGGATTCCAAGCAACACCTCAATTAATTCAAAAAGCAGATGAACTTAAAATTCCATTAATGGGAACAACTTACGATACATTTACCGTTGCCAGTCTTATCAACCGTGCGATGACTGACCAACTGATTAAAAAGAAAATCATGATTGTTGCTGATATTTATAATGATATTGAGAATACGAATTACTTAAAGATGGACCAAACCGTTAAAGAGTATCGCATTCTTAGCGAAAAGACAGGGAATTCTCGTTTTCCAGTGGTAAATCATTCGAATCGTTTAGTGGGAGTCGTTTCAGCTAAAGATATTTTGGGGAAATCAGATACGTTAACGATGGAACGTGTGATGACGAAAAATCCATCTGTGTCAAAATTACATGCTTCAGTAGCTAGTGTGGCCCATTCAATGATTTGGAACGGACTGGAGATGCTACCGGTAGTTCAAGACAATATGGAACTAATCGGCATTATTTCGCGTCGTGATGTGATGAAAGCAATGCAGTTGACACAACGCCAACCTCAAGTGGGTAATACATTTGAAGACGACGTGAGTGAAAACTTGGAGATTGTTGAAGTGAACCCAACTGGCGCACACTTCAGTTTCACGGTAACCCCACAAATGACGAATAATCTTGGGATGCTTTCTTTTGGGGTACTATGTGAAGTAGTCTCTGTTGCTTCCAAAGAGTTTATTCATAGAAGCCAACGTCGTAATACGGTGATTGAACAGTTAGAAATGCACTATTTGAAGATGATTCCAATCGAAAGTAACATCGTGATTCAAATGCAAATGCTAGATAATGGTCGCAAGGTATCTAAATTAGATATCTCAGTACTGCTAGAAAATTCAATCGTTGCTAAAGCGATTATGTCAAATCAATTAATGGAAAGAAATTAAGAATGAATTACAAAGAATTATTACAAGAAATTATCATGGAGATTGAAAAAACAGACTCAATTGTGATTTTAAGACATAGAAAGCCCGACCCAGATGCTTTAGGGTCACAAATAGGGCTTAGTGAACTGATTAAGGCAACCTATCCAGAAAAGTCTGTTTACGTTATAGGGGATATGCCTGAAAACTTGAAGTATATCGGTGATATGGACGAAATCACTCAAGAAGTATTCGACAAATCGCTCGTTATAGTGGTGGACTGTTCAACACCTCGACTCGTCAACTGTCCGTTCGAAGTGAATGTCGAAGAGGTGATTAAGATTGATCACCATCCAAACGTGACTCCTTACGGAAAGGTTTGTTATGTGGATACAACTGCCGCTAGTGCAAGTGAAATCATAGCAGAGTTTGCTTTCAATGAAACGACACCATTTCAAATGAACAGAGATGCCGCTAATGTCATCTATGCGGGGATTATCGGGGATACAGGACGCTTCTTATATCCGTCAACCACTTCGAAAACTTTTGCGCTTGTATCAAAATTGATACAACACGATGTAGATTTAGCTGGAATCGCCGATAAGATGATTACAAAACCGCTGAATGTGAATCGAATGACAGGATATATTTACGAGCATTTAGAAGTATCTCCTGAGGGAATGGCGAGTGTCGTTTTAACAAAAGAAGTGCTTGATCGTTTCCAAGCCAATGACCAATTAGCTTCTCTTGTCGTTTCAGTACCTGGAACGGTTGAGGGAATTTTAGCGTGGAGTATGTATGTGGAACAAGAAGATGGAACCTTCAGAGTCCATTTACGTTCAAAAGGCCCAACAGTAAATTACATTGCGCAAGCTTTCGGCGGCGGAGGACATACGCTCGCTTGTGGGATTCCCTCAGTTACAAAGAGTCAAATTTTAGAAGTGGATGCTGAGTTAAAAGAAGCAGTTAGGACTTTTAAGAAAAATTGAAAATACAATCAAATAAGAGTATTATAAAATGTTATTTACAATAAAAATTAGTCCGATAGTTGGATGAAAGGAATTATAAAAGAATGAATTATACTGAGTATTTTAAAAAAATTGATGCTGAAATTAAGAAAGCTGATTCAATTGTAATCTTACGTCATGAATCACCAGACCCAGATGCAATTGGCTCACAAGTAGGGCTAAGAGAAATTATCCGCGCTACTTATCCTGAAAAAACAGTTTATTTACTTGGTGAAATGCCTAGCTCATTAACTTATATTGGAGAAATGGACGAAATCACACAAGAACAATTTGATGCTGCATTGATTATTGTTTTAGACTGTGCAAATACACCTCGTATTGACTGCCCATTTGAAGTAGATCCATCTAAAGTAATTAAAATCGACCACCATCCAGATAGAGATGTCTATGGTGCCATTTCATTTGTTGATACAAATTCAAGCAGTACAAGCGAAATTCTATGCCGTTTTGCGTTTGGTGAAGAAAGTACATGGAAAGTCTCTAAAGAAGCAGCAAATGCATTATATGCAGGTATTGTTGGAGATACAGGTCGCTTCCTTTATCCAGCTACTACAGCAGTTACATTTGCAATGGTTTCTAAACTATTAGAATTCGATGTAGATATTTCTGGGATTGCATACCATATGATTACAAATCCAGTATCTGTTAGCCGCTTAGCAGGTTATATTTATCAAAACATGGAAATTTCTGAAAATGGAGTTGCAGCAACTATTCTTACTCAAAAAGATTTAGAGCATTTCGGAATTGAAGAAGATCAAACGCATGGGGTTATTTCTCTTCCAAGTACTGTTGAAGGAATTCATTGCTGGGCTTTATTCGTAGAGCAACCAGATGGAAGCTACCGTGTAAATCTACGTTCTAAAGGTCCAATCGTGAATGTGATTGCGCAAAACCATGGTGGTGGAGGACATCCATTAGCATCAGGTGCGATTGTTCAAACTCTTGAAGAAGTAAATGAAATCGTTGAAGAATTGAATGAATCTTCAAAAGAATATTTAAGTAAATAATAGGGAAAGAGTCGGTTTATCCGGCTCTTTTTTCTTAAATCAGTAGTTCAAATGTGAAAAAAATTCTTTCTGAAGGAAGAAAAATGGTCTTGGTTCTTTCTTGGTAAACTCACATCGATACAGTATAATGTATATGAATTTTTATTGAAGAATATTTTTAGAAAAGAAGGAGAGCGAAATGAAGAGGTTTATTCATAAATTATCAACAACATTATTAATATTCACATTATTAACGAATCAAGTAGCGCCAACATTTACATATGCGCAGGAGGTTAGTGAACCTACAACAGTAGTGACAAGTAGTACTGAAACTACTGAAACGTCAACTGCTGAAACTACAGTGAGTACAGAAAATACTACTTCTGAAGCAAACGAAGCAACAGCTACAGGTGCTTTAGGGTTGAATGCGCAAATTGGTCAAGTAAAAGTGACTGCTACAAACTCAACAGGTAGTGACGCTCAATATACAACAAAGAATCGTCAAGGAGATGTTCAATTAGATGGTTCGAAAGTAGCTAGTTCTATCGTTGGAGGATATGTCGAGTTTACTTATCCAACTGAGTATATTGAGAGCTTTACAGTTGCGACAGGTGGACCGGTTAAGAGTGTAGACAATTCAACACCAGGTGTGCTGAAGGTATACTTATCAGATATCACTCAAACAACAACTGCAAGCTTTCCTTTTACGTTTAAATTTAAGGACCGTGTAACGCCAGAAGGCTATACCTTCTCTCCAAAAATTGTATTAAAAGACAGTGCTGGAAATACTCTAAAAGAAGTAACAGACACATTGATTTATAAGGTGAAAGTCGATAAGCAGTCCTTATTTAAATACAATGGAACAAATACTCAACAAGGCTATACACTTGATAACCGTGAAATTTATGGTGGTAAAGCAACAGGGAATGCAATTACTAACGCGTCGGATGTTACTTTCCAATTCAGTTTATCAACGAATACTACTGGTGGTGGACAAACGCAAAACTGGGGTAATGGGAAATCACAAACACGTGCAGCAAAATCGATTACGATTACAGATACACTGCCTACTTATCAAAAAGCAGATGGAACTACAGGAACAGCTGTTTTTGACCCTGCTAAAAATCCAGGGTGGACATTAAATGCGGACGGAACAGTTAGTAAAACTGTTACTGGTAGTGACACTCTAAATGACACAAATAGTGAAGCAGAGATTGCTTTACGAAACGAGAGACTTGTTTTAAGTTTCCCAGATGCTAAAACAAAAACAAATATTGTTAATAACGCAAAAACAGAATTGACGTTTATCCAACAAGGAGAATCAGAACCGAAATTAACGGTTAGTGATAATATTCAATTTAAACTTATCGGAGAATTAATTAGTGATGCTGCTACGCGTAAGTCGAATAATGATGCTCAAGTATTAAGACTAGACGCAGGAGCGCCTGATACAGGAACAGCCAATTGGATTTTGTACTTTACAAATACTTCTCCTTCTACTGTCTCTGATTTAACGCTTGTAGATGAAGATTTAGATTCACGTATGTATTTTTATGCTGTTGGAACTTCAGTTGCAAACGCACCTTTTGACATGGATGTTTACGGGGTTAAAGCGGACGGAACAGAAGTGAAGTTAGGAAGTATCGAAAAAGGTACTAAACAACAAGTGGTCGTTGATGAAGAGGCTTATAACAAGGTCACAAATCAAGCGAAACAAATTTATGCAGGCACTTTAAATAAGGCAAACTTCCAAAGAGTCAATCGTACTTATGAAAGTGTGAAGATTAAACTGAAAGACGGATCAGTCCTTCAACCTGGTGAGATTACAGGAACTTTTATTCAAACGCGATTATTAAATCCATTTGACGAAACAGAGCGCGTATCACCAACGCAGTACAACAATAGTATGCACACAGAAGGTCTCGTAGATGGATATGGTGAAGATGGGCGATTCATTACGGCTAAAAAATCATCGTTTGAATGGTTGATTGTGAAGCAAGAAGAAATTCGTCTAGTTAAAAATACTCGTACAAACCCTACCGGAGATTTAGGTGAAAAAGTGGATTATGCTGTTACAGCGGACTTCCAAAATCTCTCTCAGACTCGTCGTGTCAATGGGACACAAATTATTGATGTGTTGCCAGAAGGTTTAACTTATCAAGGTTACTATATCTATTACCAACAGCATAGAAATATGTTGAAAAAAGAACCAACTGTGATTGACAATTATAATGGTAGTGGTCGTCAAGCAGTAATATTCGATTTGAAAGACCTTGATTTTTATCATGATAATACCATTAGACGAGATTTTACGGTTCAAATTTCTGCCGTCATTACAAAAGAAGCGATGCCTACATCAATTCAAGATCCAAACAACTATAAGAAGAATACAGATAACCATGCATTCTTAGTGGCTAAAGACTTTTCACCATTAGCAGACAACGTAACGTCACAAACAATGATGGACAATATCTTCAAAATTGAGACACCTGATGGAAAGGTTCCTGAGAAAATCGTAGCGGCTAAATCTTCTACGATTGTAAACTTACCGACAGAAATTCGTTCTGAGAAATTTATTTCTACTAATGATGGAAAATGGACGCAAGACTTAGTTCAACAAAATTATGGTCAAGCATACAAGTATCAATTACAAACAAAGAACTATAGTACTTATGATATTGAAACATTTACACTTTATGACCGCCTTCCATACGCAGGAGATGCAAATGGTTCTGGCTTTACACCAATGTTAACGAAGGCGTTAGAAGTTGAAAGTAAATATACGGTTTACTATCATACTTCGACAGAATTACCAGCATCTCCATATGATGCGACGCAAGATAGTGGCTGGGTTACAGCAGATCAAGTAACTGATTTTACAAAAGTAACGGCCATCAAGATTGTCTTAAACGCGGGTGAAAAGATTGCTCCTGGAGAAGTTGTAAACTTCGAAGTGGATATGAAAAATCCTGAGTACACAGATGGAGCGACAGATACATTAACAGCAACAAATATGTTCTATACAAACCGTGATGCTGCAAATCCAACAGTATTTGGTGGAACGAATGCTGTAACTAACCAATTACCTCAATACATTCCAGTTGCGAAAATGTGGAATGGTGAAAAAGACGCTTCGATTTCAAGCATTAAAGTGGAATTAAGCAGAAAGAATAATCCAGATGTTGTTCTTGCCACAATGGTCTTAAATGATGCGAACGAATGGAAAGGTGTGTTTAAACTTACAATTGATGGTAAGACACTGGATCCAACTGTAACTGATTACCAAGTGAAAGAAGTTATTGACGAAAACTATGGTAAAGACTACGATACAGTGATTACAGGTAACGCTTCTCAAAAAGAAGGTTTCACTATTACAAACACTCGTATAACAACTACTCATACCGTTAAAAAAGTATGGGAGGATAAGGATAATAAACTAGGTTTACGTAAAGCCATTAAAGTTCAATTGAAACAAAATGGTGAAAACTATGGTGAAGCCATTGAGTTATCAGAAGCAAATAACTGGGAACATACATTTACAGGATTGCCTGAATCTAATAATGGCGTAACTTATGAGTACACTGTTGAAGAAGTAGATATCCCAGAAGGATATACACATGAAGTAGTAACAGAAGGTACAAACTCAGTAATTACGAACCGCATTCTTTCATCGATTAAACAAGACTTAACATTCAAGAAAGAATTAGAAGGTCGTGAATTGCAAGAGGGTGAATTCACATTTAATCTATTAGATGAAAATGGAAAAGTTGTCCAAACAGCTCAGAATGCAGCTGACGGAACGATTACGTTTAAAGATGTATCATTTGAGAAGGCTGGCACTTACAAATTCACAGTTGTGGAAATTAGTGGCGATGATGCGCAAATTACTTACGATACTAGCGTTAAAAATGTTTCTGTAGAGGTGAAACAAGAGGGCACAGAATATGTTGCTACTGTAACATATGATGCATATACAACGTTTAAAAACTAGTATACAGCGCCAGTAAAACCTCAAAATGTTTTACCAAATACTGGTACTGAGTCACTTGTAAATACAATGCTTATTGCGACTGTGCTAGTAATTGTTGCTTTAGGATTTGTATACACAAACAAGAAAGAAAATGAATAAACCAAATTTTGAAAACATCGATTGGTCATGGGACTAGTCGATGTTTTTATTTCGCTATTGAAAGCCTTTTGATTTTTTGAAAAAAATTCTTTAAATGAATTGACTTTAGCCCGTTTCAAGAATACAATAATATTATGTGTTAAATCACATTTAACCATAAAAATTATCAATGCAATTTATTTTGATTAAAAATTAAATAGAGACGGAGGTGACTCAATGGACTCAGTAGTAGTAGGTGGCCTCGCGATCTTAGCTTTAATAATTGGAATTGTTGCTGGATATATTGGTTTCAAATCAAATTACGAGAAAAAGTTAGTAGCAGCTCGCGAATCGGCTGAAATGATTATCAAAGATGCGGAAAAAGATGCTGACCGTTTGAAAAAGGAAGTATTATTAGAAGCAAAAGAAGAAAATCATAAATATCGTGCTGAAGTTGAAAATGAGTTAAAAGAAAGACGAAATGAAGTACTTCTTCAAGAAAAGAGAATGATTCAACGTGAAAAGAATTTAGATCGTAAAGATGAAATTCTAGAAAAACGTGAACAATCAATTGAAGTGAAGGAAACAAAAATCCAAGAAAAACTTGAGAGAGTAACAGAGAAAGAAAATCAAGCTGAAGCTCTCGTTGCTAAGCAACAAGAAGAATTGGAGCGTATTTCTACAATCAGTAAAGAAGAAGCGCAAGAAATTATCATGAAGGACATGACTGAACAATTAAGTAAGGAACGCGCCATCATGATTAAAGAGTCTGAGCAGCTTGCAAAAGATGAAGCAGATAAAAATGCTAAAAATATTATTCTTCAAGCGATTCAACGTTCCGCTGCGGACTTAGTTTCAGAAAACACAGTAACTGTTATGACGTTACCAAGTGATGAAATGAAAGGTCGCATTATCGGACGTGAGGGACGTAATATACGTACCCTTGAATCATTAACAGGAATTGATGTAATCATCGATGAAACACCAGAAGCGGTGGTATTAAGTGGGTTTGACCCAATTCGTCGTGAAATTGCGAAAATGACACTTGAAAAATTAATTTCAGACGGTCGTATTCATCCTGCACGTATTGAAGAAATGGTTGAAAAATCTCGTAAAGAAATGGATGAGCGTATTCGTACAATTGGTGAACAAGCAACGTTCGAAGTTGGAATTCACTCATTACATCCTGATTTGATTAAGATTTTAGGTCGTTTATACTTTAGAGCTAGTTACGGTCAAAACGTATTGAACCACAGTATCGAAGTAGCTAAACTTGCTGGTGTAATGGCTGGTGAGTTAGGTGAAGATGTTAACCTTGCTAAACGTGCTGGTTTACTTCACGATATCGGTAAAGCACTCGATCATGAAATTGAAGGTTCACACGTTGAAATCGGAGCAGAAATTGCTCAGAAATATAAAGAAAACAAGGTTGTTGTGAATGCAATTGCATCTCACCATGGAGATGTAGAGCCAACTTCAACAATCGCAGTACTTGTAGCAGCGGCAGATGCTTTATCAGCAGCTCGACCAGGTGCTAGACGTGAATCAATCGAAAATTACATTCGTCGATTAGAAAGATTAGAAGCCATTGCAACAGAACACGAAGGTGTTGAACGAAGCTTTGCTATCCAAGCTGGACGCGAAGTTCGTGTAATGGTACAACCTGACAAGATTTCTGATGAAAAAGCGATTATTTTAGCGCATGACATCAAAAATCAAATTGAGGAAGAACTCCAATATCCAGGACATATTAAAGTTACAGTTATTCGTGAGACAAGAGCAGTTGAATATGCTAAGTAATCATTGATTGACTTTGACTCTACCAAAGAGTAGATGTAAAACTGGAAACCCCATGACAATTTGTCATGGGGTTTTATTTTGCGGCTCTTTGTCAAATAGTGTTGATGAAGAATTTTAGGAAGGGATTAAGCAACTAATTGTTGCTTAATTCCTTTTTGTTTTGGGCCAAACATTTTTGTT
>JAGZLX010000041.1 GCA_018364485.1 Granulicatella adiacens | reverse complement strand
GTGCTTCAGTTGATTCGGGCATATCTA
This sequence comes from Granulicatella adiacens, assembly GCA_018364485.1. Lineage (GTDB taxonomy): Bacteria > Bacillota > Bacilli > Lactobacillales > Aerococcaceae > Granulicatella > Granulicatella adiacens_A. The sequence goes on along the minus strand of JAGZLX010000041.1, from coordinate 14,367 downwards.
AAATCGTTTGTGGTAAGCCGATATCGTTATTGAAGTTTCCTTGTGTTTTATAGACACGGTAGCGTGCGCCAAGAGCGGCTGCTGTCATATCTTTTGTCGTTGTTTTCCCAGAACTACCTGTGATTCCAACGATGCGTGGCGATACTTTTTCTAAGTACCATTTCGCTAATTTTTGAAAAGCTTGAAGTGGGTCGTCCACCCAAATGGCACAGATTCCATCTGGTGGCGTTACATCTTGTTTGCCCCATAACACGGCTGTTGCGCCTGCTTGAATCGCTTGTTCAATATAATCATGTCCATCTGTTTGTCCTTGAAGTGGCACGAAAAGGCTGTTTGGACCTAATTTTCGTGTATCGAAGGCCACAGATTCGATGACTTCAAATCGATGTGCTGATTGATAATCAATCGCTTCGACGGCTTTTGTAATTTCAGCAACTGTTCCAATACTCATCTTTCTACCCCTTATCTCGCGTGACGATCGTTATAGCGTTTCAACGCTAATTGAATGAGTTCTTCGACTAAATCTTTATAGGAAATGCCCATTGCTTCCCAAAGTTTTGGATACATACTAAATTGTGTGAACCCTGGCATTGTATTCACTTCGTTGATAAACACTTCGTTTGTTTCGGTTAAGAAGAAATCACAACGTGTTAAGCCACTACCGTCAATGGCACGGAATGCTGTTACGGCATACTCACGAATTTTTGCAGAGACTTCTTCTGGAATCGCTGCTGGGATTTGAAGTGTTGTTGTGTTGTTAATGTATTTCTCGTTGTAATCGTAGAAGCCTGCTTGTTTCACGACTTCCCCAACCACAGATGTGTTCACTTCGTCGTTTCCAAGAACCGCTACTTCGACTTCGCGTGCGTCGATTCCTTGTTCCACGACGATACGACGGTCATATTTCAACGCTTCTTCGATGGCTGCTGTTAATTCTTCGCGGTTTGTCGCTTTAGAAATTCCAACACTAGAACCCATATTCGCTGGTTTCACGAACACTGGATAGCGTAATGTTCCTTCAATACGTGTGAAGATGGCTTCTGGTGATTTTTCGAAATCAGCTTTCACAAATGGAACGAATGGCACTTGTGGAATGCCTGCTTGCTGGAATAAATGCTTGCTGGCAATTTTGTCCATTCCGTTTGCGCTGGCTAATACGCCACACCCAACATATGGTAAGTCTAAGATTTCGAACACTCCTTGAATCGTTCCATCTTCCCCGTTTGGTCCGTGTAAGATTGGGAAAACTACTGTATCTGGTCCTGCGATATCGCATGGTTGGATGCTAACGCCTGTTGATGTTTCGCCTTCTGTTGTTGCAAAATGCGCTACAGTTCCTTCGGTTAAACGAAGTGCTTGGTCAAAAGCTACAGGTGCTTTTAACGCTTCTCCTTTTAACCATGTTCCTTCTTTTGTAATGTACACTGGTTGCACATCGTAATACTCGAAATAAATTTCTTTAATAATTGAACCGGCTGTTAAAATTGAAATATCGTGCTCTGCACTCTTTCCGCCGTAAATTACTACAATTTTCATATGAATCCTCCAAACTATTCGCGTGCTGCGAACCGCCTCATTTAGGCTCTTCGAACGTTATTTTGAAAATAACCTTGCACTTTTCAGTATAACAAAACGGCCCAATGGTTACAAGTTACGGCCAAGCGATTAAAAAAGCACCTTTCACAACCGCTGTGAAAAGTGCTTTAGATGGCGTCATTTGTTGGAAGTTTCGCTGAAACCTTCCAGTTTTGATACGTTTCGCTATACGCGAGTTGTCCGATGCGGACGTTTTGTGTCACTTCTTTATCGGAATAATGATAACGGTCTTCCGTTAAGAAGATTGGTACTTCGTAGCTGTCTTCTTTCTTTGTGACTTTATCAAAAGCCAAGCTGATTCCTTCACGATACAATGGCATCATTTCTTTGAGCGCTTCGATAGAAATCGCTGAAGCCACTTTGTCAGAACCAAAGAATAAGAACTTCGGTGTCTCGTTTAAGATATCTGTCATCTCGATTTGGACTTGCGTTGATAAGATTGGCAAGAACTGCTCAATTTTACGGTAGTACACTTTCGAGTAGCCATTTTCAAGTGACAAGTAAATAAAGTTGTTTTGTAATTTATAGAAGAACGGCGAATGCAAGTGCGTCTTCGCGTGCGAAATATACAGCAAGTCTGCAATTTCTTGCGGTGTTAATTGATGAACGAAATCAATCGAATCAAAGTCCACCCAGTTCGATGGCGCCTCTTTGCCTTCTTCCACCCCTTGGAGATACGCTAACACATTTTTACGCCCCTTCACCCACATGAAGCCAGTATATGGATCGTGTGTGGCAAGGCTGGACTTCCCGTTTAAGAGAAGAAGGTTTTGCGGAATCTCAGACTGTGGTAAGGCAGACAAATGGAACGCTATCGACTTCGTTAGTACATGGTTCGATACGCTATCGTAATGGATATACAATTGTTTAGCCACAGTCTCACCTCCATAGAGTTTATCATGTTCCATTATAAAGGATTTCTTTCTACTAAAACATGTATATTAGATTACATTTTTCTTTGTGAACCGCTTTCTTCTGTAACAATTTAGCAACATTCTAATCTAGTTCTCAGAAAACAAAAAAGACTGAGGAGCCCCCAGTCTAATTTCTACATTTTTTCTAATCGTTTAATACGATTGGCCGTTGATGGGTGTGTTGAGAAGAGCGAGTCTCCTTCTTCCCCAAACGGATTTGAGATATATAACGCCGCACTCTTCTTGTCGGCTTCCGTCATTGGCGGAGCTTCTGAAATCTTCGTCAGTGCAGAAATAAGTCCGTATGGATTTCGTGTGAATTCCACTGCTGACGCATCTGCTAAGTACTCACGATTTCGTGACAAGGCCAATTGCAGGATGGTCGACATAAATGGTCCAAGAATCATCGCGATTAAACCGATGACCATGAAGATGGCATTTGCGCTACCACCGTTGTCATCATCATCTCGGTCTCTACTACCGCCACCCCAGAACATCATGCGACTTCCGAATTGGACGAGCATGGCAATCACGGCACCAAGCGCAATAGCAATCGTTTGAAGGCGAACGTCATAGTTACGAATGTGTCCAAACTCGTGGGCAATAACCCCTTCGAGTTCTTCACGATTCAATCGTTCTAATAACCCTGTTGTAACCGCCACGGCAGCTTTTTCTGGAGAACTTCCTGTCGCAAACGCGTTTGGAGATTCGTCCTCGATAATGAAGATACGTGGCATTGGCACTTTTGCGATCATCGCCATATCAGTGACGATGTTCCAAATCATTGGTGCTTGATTTTTATCTGTAATTTCTCTGGCATGGTTTAATTGCATCACTACATTAGTCGCATTTGCAATCATCATCATTGAATATAGGCCACCTGCAACAAGGGCGATAATGACCCCAGCGACGACACTGCGTAAAGCATAATATCCAATTCCGATACCCACTGCAACGAAGAGCGCCATGTACAACACAATAACGACAAGCGTTTTGCGTTTGTTGGAAGCAATTTGTTGGTATAACATCCTAGCACTCCCTCCCTACTAATGAACTGTCAATTAGAATTTCACTTCAGGAACTTTACGAGCTTCAACTGGAGTTTCTAACATTTCTTCTTTAGTGAATCCACCAAAACCAGCAATAATGTTTGTTGGAATTGATTGAATAGAGATGTTATATCTCGCAACACTTGAATTGTATAATTGACGAGCGTAAGAGATTTTGTTCTCTGTGTTTGTCAATTCTTCTTGTAAGTTTAAGAAGCTGTCATTCGCTTTTAAATCAGGATAGCTTTCAGCTAAAGCGAAAATAGTTTTTAAAGCACCTGATAATTGGTTAGATGCTTCCATTTTTTCTTGTGGTGAAACATCGCTACCCATGTTTGCAATTTGGTTTCTCATCGCAATTACTTGAGTTAATGTTTCTTGTTCGTGTTTTGCGTAACCTTTTACTGTTTCAACAAGGTTTGGAACTAAGTCGTTACGACGTTGTAATTGAACATCGATTTGCGCCCAAGCTTCTTGAACCCAGTTTTTTTGTTGTACAAGTCCGTTGTAAGCAAACATTGCCCATAGAACAATTACTGCTAAGACTCCTAATACAATCCATACTACTGTCATTTTGTGACACTCTCCTTTAGATTTAATACCCTCATTGTACCATATTTTCCTAAATGTGTGTAAAATAGTAGGTAAAGATAGAGTAGCAAAACGTAAAAATTTCTGCATCCATCCTAAGACGGATTTTGCAGTAGAAAGGAGACCCATGATTCAGCAACAGTTATTCTCGCCGATTCCACAGACGATAGAGAAGTTTTCTCGTTTTCCATTGCCACAGAGCTATGTGGATTTTCTTGTGCAAAATGGCGCCGGATTCTTCACGAACACTAAGATTACAACGGTGGAACCAACGCGCTTTGGCCTCGACTACGCCCTCTGTAATGGACTGAGTGGCTACTCAGAAGGCACGTATTTCCCAAGCATTCTGGATGCTGCATGGTCTCCAGAAGTGACAGGGTTGCCCGAGTACTTTGTAGTCTTTTTCCAAGACGGACCTGTCTATTACGCCTTCGATTATCAAAACGGTATTGAACGGGAACCAAGCATCCGTCTGATTGACGTTGAAATGGATCAATGGCTTGAAGTGGCAAACTCCTTTGACGATTTCCTCTCTCAGCTTGAAGCAACTACCGAAGACATAACGTATGATATGAAAGATTGGATTTCCATCCATACCTTACTGCAACAAATCGGACAGGAAAACCCTGATACACTGGAGGGACTCCTTGAAATCTTGCAAGACACGCACCCACAACTACTCTTGCAGGTAACAGCCTATACCTTAGAACATACAGAGTCCGAAGTCATTCGTTCAATTTATACAGAACGCTTCGCCTTTATCGAGGACTTCCTCAGCGCAGAATTCTCTTCTTATCCAGAATACGCGCACTGCCGCACTTTATTATCATAAGCACAACAATAAGACCAACGCGCCTGTTGGTCTTATTTTCTTTCTCTATTCCACTCTTTTTTTATAAGTATCTCCAAAAAAACTGTTCAAAACGGAGAACCCAGAGAATTAGCACTTTCTCCTACTATCTCTATTCCATCCTCTTTTTTTATAAGTATCACTCAAAAAAATGTTCAAAACGGAGAACACGAAGGATTTTATAGTAGCAGTAATGGGGAATCGTATTAAATGCGAATTAATGGTCGTAGGAATTTATTCCGTACGACCATTTTGAGGCTTTAAAGTCGAGAGACTACAGGCTCGAGACGGTACCCCATTACAGCTATTATAAACAAATCCTTCAGTGTTCGAAGTTTTGAACGAAGTTCATTTTTTTAGTAAGCACCTTGCGGTGTTTTTATCCAAAAAGAAAAAGAGGGGTGAAAAACTTTCACCCCTCGTCCTTTTGGATTACATCATACCCATGCCCGGATCCATCCCTGGCATTGGTGGTGCTACCGGAGCTGGTTTGTCAGCTACCACAGCTTCTGTTGTTAATAATAATGCTGAAACAGATGCAGCATTTTGTAATGCAGAACGTGTTACTTTTGTTGGGTCCACGATACCTGCTTCAATCATGTTTACCCATTCATCTGTAGCGGCATTGTATCCAATTCCTTTTTCTTCAGATTTCAAACGAGCAACAATGACTGAGCCTTCGAGACCCGCATTTTCTGCGATTTGACGTAATGGTTCTTCTAATGAACGAGATACGATTTTCGCACCTGTAGCTAAGTCGCCTTCTAATTCAAGCGCGTCTACTACTTTTTGAACATTCACAAGAGCTGTTCCCCCACCTGAAACGATTCCTTCTTCAACCGCTGCGCGAGTTGCATTTAAGGCATCTTCAATGCGAAGTTTTTTCTCTTTCAATTCTGTTTCAGTAGCAGCACCAACTTTAATCACGGCAACCCCACCTGATAATTTAGCAAGACGTTCATGTAATTTTTCACGGTCGAAATCACTTGTTGTATCTTGTGCTTGTGCGCGAATTAAAGCAACACGGTTCGCGATTAATTCTTTAGAACCTGCACCTTCAACGATTGTAGTGCTGTCTTTAGAAACCACTACTTTACCAGCAGTCCCTAATTGAGCTAATGTTGCGTCTTTTAATTCTAAGCCAAGGTCTTCTGTAATGACTTGAGCACCTGTTAATACTGCGATATCCTCTAACATCGCTTTACGACGGTCACCGAATCCTGGAGCTTTTACAGCTACCACGTTAAATGTTCCGCGTAATTTGTTTAATACTAATGTTGGTAAAGCTTCGCCATCCACGTCATCCGCGATGATTAATAACGCACGTCCTTGTTGAACGATTTGTTCTAATAATGGAATGATTTCTTGGATGTTTGACACTTTCTTATCTGTGATTAAGATAAATGGATTGTCTAAAGTCGCAATCATCTTGTCGTTATCTGTCACCATGTATTGAGATAAGTAACCACGGTCAAATTGCATTCCTTCTACAACATCTAATTCTGTTTCAATCCCTTTAGATTCTTCGATAGTGATAACGCCGTCGTTACCCACTTTTTCCATAGCTTCAGCGATTAATTCACCAACTTCAGCTGAACCTGAAGAAATGGCCGCAACTTGTGCGATGGCTTCTTTTGATTCTACTGGACGAGAAATGCGGTGTAATTCTTCAACCGCTGCTTTTGTCGCAAGTTCAATCCCGCGACGGATGCCAACTGGGTTTGCGCCAGCTGTTACGTTTTTCAATCCTTCACGAACGATGGCTTGTGTTAAAACAGTGGCTGTAGTTGTACCGTCACCGGCAATATCGTTTGTTTTTGAAGCCACTTCAGCCACGAGTTTTGCACCCATATTTTCGAAGTGATCTTCTAATTCGATTTCTTTGGCAATTGTTACCCCATCATTTGTAATCAGTGGAGAACCAAATGCTTTTTCTAATACCACATTACGTCCTTTTGGTCCTAATGTTACTTTTACTGTGTTCGCTAAAACGTCCACACCACGTAGCATGGCGCTTCTTGCGTCTTCTGCAAATTTAATATCTTTCACCATAGTTGTATCCTCCTTTATTCAACAATTGCGATAATGTCTTTTTCTTTCACGATGATATATTCTTGACCATCTAATTTAACTTCTGTTCCTGAATATTTCTCGAATACGACTTTATCGCCAACCGCTACTTGACGGTCTTCTGCAGCAGTGAATTCGCTTGTTGCGATTACTTTTGCAAATTGTAATTTTTCTTGAGCAGTTGTTGGTAGGAATAATCCTCCAGCAGTTTTTTCTTCTTGCTCTACCATTTGAATAACAACTCTATCTTTTAAAGGCTTTAACATATGAAATCCTCCTTCATCTTTTTTAGCACTCAAAAACACTGAGTGCTAACTCATAGTTTTATGATACTCATTTGGTCAGGAAAAATCAAGAATAAATACTTGCTTATTTGTCTGGAATTTTGTAAGATTTTGACAGGAAAGGATGATTGCGATGACACGAAAAAGTTTCTTTAGAAAACTATATTTTGAAATCATATTAGCCGTCTTCTTTATCTTTCTAGCAACGACGCATTATCCTGGAAATGGATTTGACTTTATCACATTATTCTGCTGTCTATTCGCAACGACAAGCATCGTAACAAGTATCAACATGCTTCGCACCTATAACGAGTTGAAAAAACTCGCTAATCTCATCGAGAATCTGCCCGATGACGAGGATTCACTAGACGATAAAGAACCAAAAGAAAAGCACTAATCGCTCCGCAAATCGGATTGGATTAGTGCTTATTTTTTATACAAAAAAGGCACCCTATATGGATGCCTTTCAATAGATTATTTTTGGTTGTCCAAGAAATAAATTAGTGTTTGAAGTTCGTTTGTTAAGTCCACGTTTTGAACTCGAACGTCTTCTGGTACGTCTAAGCGGATTGGTGTGAAGTTCAAGATTCCGCGAACATTTGCTTCTACTAAGCGGTCTGCTGTTTCTTGAGCAACATCTTGTGGCACTGTTAAGATGGCCACTTGGATTTGTTGAACTTTCAATTGTTCTACCATTTCATCCATGCTGTAAACTGGCACACCTGTTTGGATTGTTCCAACGATGTCTTCGTTTACGTCGAACGCTGCGCTAATACGCACGTTGTTGCTTTGGTGGAAGTTGTAGTTTAAGAGCGCTTGTCCTAATTTACCAACCCCTACTAAAGCGACGTTTGTTAGGCGATCTTGGTTTAAAGTATGGCTGAAGAATTCTAATAAGTATTCTACATCATATCCATATCCACGTTTTCCTAAAGCTCCAAAGTATGAGAAGTCACGGCGGATTGTTGCGCTATCGACTTTTACGGCTTCACTTAATTCAGTTGATGAGATGCGACGTTTTCCTGCGTCATGCAAGAAACGTAAGTAACGATGATAAATAGCCAAACGTTTCGCAGTTGCGCGTGGCACTTCGATTTCTTTTAATTCGTTTAAATCTTTCATGAATAAGACTCCCTTTTTCTTTTATTTCCATGCGTATTCTATCACAACGACATTTCATTTCACAAACAGTTTGCTTGTACCTCACGAACATTCCTAAGTTTCGCTTATATGCAGCAAGCTTTGTGCTTTTTTCTTCACAACCTCCCTATTGTGAATGTGAATGCAAAGAAGAACGCGTATCAATATTGTTCCCCTTCTTTTTTATGCTAAAATAAACTGAAACCACATTGAAAGGACCCGTCATGATTTTATTACAAGGACAAGGACTCGCGCGTACGTTTGCGGATGAAGTCCTATTTGAAAATATTACGATTCATATTCAAGAAAATTCACGCATTGCCATCGTTGGGCGAAATGGTACTGGAAAATCCACGCTATTAAAAATGTTGGCAGGGATCGAAGAACCTTCTCTTGGCGCTGTGTCAAAGAAGAAAGACCTCTCGATTGGCTACTTAGATCAATACGCTGCTATCCAGTCTTCCCGCACCGTTTGGGAAGAAATGGTGCATCTCTTCGAAGATGTGGAAACCTTGAAGAGACAAGCACAAAAAGCAGCTGAACAACTCGGCGACCCAGACCTTCTAAGTGACCCCGTGGCGTACGAACTCGCCTTAAAACGATACGACCAACTGCAAGAAGAATTGAACCAAAAGAACGCGTATGGTTACGAGTCTGAAATTCGCACCGTGCTGCACGGCTTCCGTTTCTATCCAGAAGACTACGACCAACCAATTCAAGCACTCTCTGGGGGCCAACGCACTCGTCTCGCTCTCGCTCGTATTTTATTAGAAAAGCACGACCTACTCATCTTAGACGAACCAACCAACCACTTGGATATCGAGACTTTGACATGGCTTGAAGACTATTTACGCTCTTCAAGTAGCGCGCTTGTCATCGTATCCCACGACCAATACTTCTTGGACCGTGTATGTAACGAAGTCTATGAAATCAGTCATAAGGCCTGCGAATATTACAAAGGAAACTACTCGCACTACTTAGAAGAACGCGAGCAACGCTATTTACTTAAACAAAAAGCCTATGAGAAGCAGCAACAAGAGATTCACGACTTAGAAGAATTCATTGCGAAAAACTTAGTCCGCGCCTCAACCACAAAACGTGCGCAATCACGCCGTAAGAAGCTCGAGAAAATGGAACGCTTAGAGAAACCAAAAGGCGATCAGCGCTCTGCTCGTTTTGAATTTACCGTGGAACGCGAATCCGGAAACCAAGTGCTACAAGTAACGGATGCTTATATCGGCTACGACCACGAAGCTTTGAGTGGTCCGATTTCCTTCCAGCTTCGCAAGCGTGAAGCCATCGCGATTGTGGGCCCTAACGGGATTGGAAAATCTACCCTCTTGAAGTCGATTACGGGTGAATTGCCTTTAATCGAAGGTTCAATCGACTTAGGTGCTGGCGTTCAAGTCGGTTACTATGACCAAAACTTGGCCGGCCTCTCATCGAATCAAACCGTACTAGAAGAACTGTGGTCTCGTCACTCAACGATGCCTGAAAAAGACATCCGTTCGATTCTTGGCAGTTTCCTCTTCTCAGGCAACGACGTCGAGAAAACAACCGCTCAACTCAGCGGGGGTGAAAAGGCTCGTTTGGCACTTTGCAAACTGTCTCTTGAACATGATAATTTCCTACTGCTCGACGAACCAACCAACCACTTGGACATCGACAGTAAAGAAGTCCTCGAAGATGCCCTTATCGACTACGACGGCACGATTTGTTTCGTGTCGCATGACCGTTTCTTCATCAACAAGGTCGCAACGGCTATTCTTGAAATCGAAGAAACTGGCAGCACGCTGTATTTAGGCGACTACGACTACTATCTCGAGAAAAAACAAGAGAAAGAAGAAATCGCCGCTTTGCAAGAGGCTAAAGATGCCCCACTAGCAACGGCCCAGCCGATGACAGAAGCTAAAGCCAGCTACCATGCCTCTAAAGAAGAGCAACGTCAAATCCGTACGCTCACAAGACGCATCGAGCAACTAGAAACGGAGATGCACGATATCGAAACGGCACTCGAACAAGTGCATGAGGCGATGACGCTGGAAGAAAACTATTCTGACCCAGATAAATCTGCTGCCCTCTCAACCGAAGAAGGAGCCCTTCTCGAGCGCCAAGAAACACTTCTTGCAGAATGGGAAGAAGCGTCTCTAGCGCTAGAAGAATTCAATCAATAGTCTTTTGAAATTATCATATATGATAATTTTGCACTTTCAACAATTCAAAGAAGCGTAGACTCTTTTTATAGAGCCTACGCTTCTTTTTTAGGTTAATGTTGCCACTGACTTTGATAGAGATTGTAGTAAAATCCACGTTGCTCCATCAAGCTGGCATGATTTCCTTTTTCAATGACATGTCCGTCTTTTAAGACTAGAATCACATCCGCGGTACGAATGGTCGACAAGCGGTGCGCCACGATAAAGCTCGTGCGTCCTTCCATCAGATGTTGAAAGGCTTCTTGAATCTTCAACTCGGTACGTGTATCGATGGAAGACGTTGCCTCATCGAGAATCAGCATATTAGGTTGTCCCATCATCACACGCGCGATGCAGAGCAATTGTTTTTGCCCTTGCGAGAAGTCCCCACCATCATCTGAAATCACCGTATCATACCCTTGCGGCAGACGGCTAACAAACCCATGAATATGACAGAGTTTTGCGATGCGAATCATCTCTTCTTCGCTAATCGTCGGATTTCCCATCGTAATATTTTCACGGACCGTCCCCGTTTGAAGCCATGTTTCTTGAAGCACCATTCCAAATCCATTTCGCAACGAATGGCGGGTGATGTCTTCAATCGAATGACCATCGATGGCTAATTTCCCACTATTAATATCATAGAAACGCATCAATAAATTAATCAATGTCGTCTTTCCACTTCCGGTTGGACCGACAATCGCCACGCGTTGCCCTGGTTTGACATCCAGTGAGAAGTCTTCAATCAGCGGTTGGCCTTTCACATAAGAGAAGTCCACATGACTAAATTCCACCGCTCCGTCAAAGCTTTCAGGAGATACGGCACCCTCACGTTCTGGACTCTCAGAAGGTTGTTCCAACAGTTCAAATACGCGGTTGGCACAGGCAATCGCATTTTGCAATTCGGTAATCACACCTGAGATTTCATTGAATGGTTTCGTATATTGGTTAGCGTAACTTAAGAAGGCCGATAGTTGTCCAACCGTCACGCCACCACTAATCACGAAAAACGCCCCGAACACGCCCACACTGGTGTAGACAATACTATTAACAAAGCGCGTTGCCGGATTCGTGATGCTCGAGAAGAAGATAGCCTTGAGCGATACATCTGTTAGATTCTTATTAATGACCGAGAAGTCGTCGATGACTTTTTCTTGTTGCTGGAAGGCCGTAACCACTCGTGTCCCCTCAATCATCTCATTCATATAGGCGGTTTGGTCGCCACGAATTTCCGATTGTTGTTTAAAGAAATGATAGGATTTCTTCGCAACAAAGCTGGCCATGACAAAGGATACTGGCGTCACCACGACTACTACAAGCGTCAATGTCATATTCACGCTAAGCATAAAGATTAACGTTCCTAGGATCGTCATCACACCCGTAAATAACTGCGTGAATCCCATCAATAATCCATCCGCAAATTGATCCGCATCCGCAATGATACGGCTCTCGATTTCTCCGGCTGGATGAATATCTAAATAACTGAGTGGCAATGTCTCGATTTTTTCAAGCGCGTCTCTACGAAGGTCACGAACCACAGAGTACGTCATCTTGTTGTTGCTGAGGTTCATAAACCACTGCGCAACAGAAGCTATTATTGTAAAGAGTGCAATCTGCCAAAGGATGGCAAATAATCCTTCATAGAACACTTGGCCCGTGTCCAGCATTTGGTCTACGGCTTCTCCGACTAATTTTGGAATCATTAACGTTCCGAATACATTCACACTCGCCAAAAGAATGGACGCTACGAAATAAATCCGGTAGCGACGGATGTAGCGGAGCACTTTACGGATGGTTTCCCATTGAGTTTTCTGTCTCATGCTTCATCCTCCTTTGGGAATTGTGAATAGTAAATTTCTTGATAAATTTTATTATTAGCTAAGAGCTCTTCATGCGTGCCTTTGCCGACAAGATTTCCTTCATCTAAAACGAGAATTAAGTCTGCATACTGCACAGACGCCGCCCGTTGCGACACGATAAAGGTTGTTGGACGTGGCGTTTGGTTCTTAATCGCCTCGCGCAATTTCGCATCGGTCGCAAAGTCTAATGCCGAAGCACTATCATCTAAGATTAAAATTGGTGCTTGTTTAGCAATCGCACGTGCAATCGTCATCCGTTGTTTTTGCCCACCGGATAAATTGCGACCATTTTGTTCGATGCCATAATCAAGTCCGCCTTCTTTCGTCTGTACAAACTCGCTGGCTTGGGCGATATCGAGTGCATGTTCTACCACTTCACTTGAAACAGATGCATTTCCAAAACGGACATTGTCGGCAATCGTTCCACGGAAAAGTTGCGCCTTTTGCAAGACCATTCCGACCGCTCCACGAAGCGATGCAAAACGGTAGCGACGAACGTCTTCTCCGAACACCTCTACACTACCCTCAGTCGCATCATAGAAACGGGGAATCATATTCACAAGAGACGATTTCCCGCTACCCGTCCCACCAATTACGCCGATAGTCTGTCCCTTCAACGCGGTAAAGGAGATATGGTTCAGCGCTGCGTTTTGGTCTCCTTGATACGTCAACGTCACGTCTTTAAACGCCACCGCCACTTCTCCTTCAGAATGAACCTCTTTCGTTCCTTCGACCATATCCGCTTCAATCGATAGAATCGTGTTAATACGCTCTGCACTCGCTACTGATTTTGTCATCAATACGACAAGGTTCGCAAACTTCACAAGTTCCACTAGAATTTGTGACATGTAGTTTGTTAAAGCGATGACTTCCCCTTTCGTTAAGGTTCCTGTATCCACTTTAATCGCTCCACCATAAAGAATGACGATGAGGGCCACATTCACAATTACAAACGTAATAGGATTCATAGCTCCTGAGAGACCACTCACCTTTTGTTGCGCCTGATTCAACGCTTCAGTATCTTCTCTAAACGACTGAATTTCTTTTTCTTCTCGGTTAAATGCACGAATCACACGCACACCGAGTAAGTTTTCATGCACGCGGCGCATAATACGATCCAGTTGCCCTTGCACACGGCGATACATCGGAATCGTCCAGTAAATAATCCCGAATACGACAACTGCTAAGATTGGAACGGTAATGGCAAACGTCCATGCCATTTCCACATTCACGACAAAGGCCATCACAATCGCTCCACCGACGATAAACGGCGAACGAAGCAATAGACGAAGCGCGATGTTCAACCCGTTTTGCATGAGATTCATATCACTCGTCAATCGCGTCAGTAAAGTGTCATTTCCAAGCGCATCGAGTTGCGAGAAACTAAAGTATTGAATTTTTGAAAAGAGTGCCTGTCTCACGTCTGCGGTAAATCCTGTCGCCGCCTTTGCCGCAAAATATTGAGCGGTAATCGACACGGCAACGCCTAAAATTCCTAGTCCAATAAGAATCGCTCCTTGTTGGAGAATCAGCGCAGTATCTTTATTACTGATTCCTTTATCGATAATGACCGCCATGATGAGCGGAACAAACAATTCCAGAATCGCTTCGAATAATTTGAATAAAGGTGCCAATATCGTTTCTTTCAGATACGGCTTTAAATAAGGTTTTAACTTGTTCACACGCGTACTTCCTTTTACATTCATAGTACTTTTATTGTATCACATTTTATCCTCTTCAAAAGCGGAAAAAGTTGCTTCCTGCTTTTGATTTTTCAGAGTGTAACAATTATGTTACGTAACAAAAATGTTACACTCACTTT
>JAGZLX010000040.1 GCA_018364485.1 Granulicatella adiacens | reverse complement strand
TGAACAATATTGTTTTGGCTTGTCTTCATTAAACCGAAGATAATACCGATTAAACTTGCAAAGATTAAAGCAACAACGGTTAAGACAATTGTATTCCATAAACCAGTTGCAAGAGTGTGCCAGTTTGTTTTGATTAAACCTAGAATGCTTGTTGCTTCAGTGTTTTCGCTAGCATTCGTTGTGTATTTGTTGATGATTTCATCATACTTACCACTTTCTTTTAGTTTTTTCAAACCGTTGTTGAAAGCAGTGATGAATTCAGCATTGTCTCCTTTATTGACAGCAACACCATATTCCGTTTTGTTTTCGTTATGGTCTGTCATTTTTAAGGATAGGTTATTCGTTTTGATTGAGTAGGCAAGAACAGGATAATCTTCGAATAAAGCGTCGCTGTTTCCTACCATCACATCTTGATACATACTAGATGAATCTTCGAATGTTGTTGTTGTAAAACCATACTTACTCTTAATAGATTCTGCGTAAGTAGCGCTTTGTGTTCCTAATTTAACAGCAACTTTTTTACCTTGTAAATCAGAAAGGCTTGTGATGTCAGAGTTTTTAGAAACTCCCATCCCGATTCCGCTGTCGTAGTAACTATCTGTGAAGTCAAATTTTTGTTTACGTTCATCCGTAATACCCATTCCGGCCATCACAGCATCTACTTGTCCAGCTTCTAGTGCTTGAACGGCAGCATTGAAGCCAAGTGGTTTGAATTCTACTTCGAAGCCTTCAGCCTCTGCGATACTCTTCATTAATTCAATATCAATTCCGACGTATTCACCATTTGTATCTTGGTATTCAAATGGAGCAAATGTAATATCTGTTGCGATTACATATTTTTTAGTTTCTGCTTTTGCAGTTGTTGTCGGAGAAACGAGGGATAGAAGAGTCATCAATAGAGTGACTAGAACAGCTCCCAAGCTCAATTTTTTTATGTTCATACATATTCCTCCAAATCTACCTTACGTATAAGGTTTTTCTATTATAATGGAAGTTTTTCTGGAAATGCAAAAATCTAGTCTCATTTCATGTCATATTTTATGACATGGGTTTTTGAGTATAAAAAAACTCCCTTCTCTCATGAAAGAGAAGAGAGTGATGCTTATTTTTCTTGTTCAAGGACACGCCAAATGGCTTTAGCCACACCGCCGTTAACATTGGTGTCTGTTACAAAATCAGCAATGGCTTTTACTTCGTCTGGAGCATTCCCCATCGCAACACCAATTCCAGCATCACGAATCATTGAAACGTCATTGAAGTTATCTCCAATGCCAAAAACTTGCTTCATCGATAAGCCAAGTGTTTTTGCATAGTGAGCAACTGCAATCCCTTTTTGAGCATCTTTATGGTTGATTTCCAAATCAGTATAAAATGCGGAAGTGACCACAAGGTTTGGATGTGCTTGATCGATATGTTCACGAACGGGTTTGAAATAAGTAGGACCGTCATCGTGAGAGACGATAATCTTGAACACTTTAATATCTGGAATCGATAGCACTTCTTCGGCAGTAGTCACATCGGTTGCCTCTAGAAGTTTTTTTAGCTGTCTGATTTCCTCTTTCAATTGTTCAGGCGATAGATTATTTCTTTCAGCCTTTTTTCGTTCGATCACTTTGTTGATAAAGAGAGCATAGTTTTTTCTAAAGTTTCCTTCAGAAGTCACGAGCTGCCAGTCCAAATCAATCGAATCGAAGTAGTCTAATAGAGTATAGACGGTATCGTGTGGAATCGTTACTTCCCAAATAATGTCGTGGTTCTTATCGAAAATTTGTGCCCCATTCATGGCGATGACAGGAAGATGCAATTCTGCTTGTTCGAGCGCAAAATTGGCTTGAAGATAATCGCGTCCAGTACAAACAATGAAGTGTTTCCCCTGTTTTTGGATTTTTCGAATCGCTTGAATGTTGTTTTTATGTACCTCTACATGGTTTGTGAGGAGAGTACCGTCCATATCCGATGCAAATAATTTAATCATAGGGCAACCCCTCTATTTCATTTCTTTAAGGTGTGTTTGCAATGTTTGAATTTTGTCTTGAATCCGTCTGAAGCGTGGTTTGTTTTCCAGTTGGAATCTTGTGACTTCTTCTTGAATAGAATTCACAACTTCCATTGTTTGTGGAACAATCACTTCTTGGAGTTCTTTAATGCCTCTTTCAAGAGTGGCTTTACCAGTATTGATGACTGTCACGTCCTGTGTCACTTCTTGAATTTGTTTAGATAGAATTTCGCGGTTTTCTTTTCCGCTTCTTGGATTGTTTAGTAGGGCAACGGCGCCTCCGATAACACTACCGAAAATAAAACCTTTTAGAAATTTACTCATTGATTATGCCTCCATTTGTTCGCGAATTGACTGCGCGATTTCTGCTAATACTTCTGAACTTGGGTTAGTTGGGTGCCATTTTAATCCAAAGCCATCTTCATTTGTATAGCGTGGGATTAAGTGGATGTGAGAATGGAAGACGCTTTGGTAGGCTAACTCTCCGTTATTACTTAAAATATTTAAACCTTTAATGTCTGGGTTTGAAGCTTGAACGGCACGTGCGATTTTAGGAATACGTGCAAAAACCTCGCTTGCTAAGTCTTCATCATATTCAAAGATATTTGCTACGTGTTTCTTCGGAACAACCAGTGTGTGTCCAGGTGTTACTTGCGAAATATCGAGGAACGCAAGTACTACGTCATCTTCATACACAATATGTGCTGGGATTTCTTTATTAATAATTTTGTCAAAAATACAATCTGTCATGGTGTTTCCTCCTTGAGTTCGTACCTCTATGGTATCAAAAAATGCTGTAAAATGAAAGGCTAGAAGCAGTTGTTGTTCATTGCATTTTGTCGGGGCATCGCCTAAAATATCAAAATGAAAGTGAGGAGTCTTCATGAAGGGAAAATTAGATGCGTTAAGCGATGCGATTATTGCTATTGCGATAACCGTATTAGTGTTAGAAATCAATACACCAACATCGATGGAGGGTATGTGGCAGTTTGCAAAGGAAATCTTTTTATTTGCGCAAAGTTTTGTCGTGATTGCGAACTTTTGGTTTGAACGATCTCAATTTTTTGGCCGCTCAAAACAAATCTCGTTTTCGATTTTATCGATTGATTTATTAGCACATTTGGGAATCTGTCTTATCCCGTTATTTACAAAATTCTTATTTAGTTTTGAAAATCGAGTGATTTCAGTGCTAGCATACGGGATTTTGATTGCGATCATTTCTGTATTGTTCGATATCGAAAACTATTTTGTATTGAAACAATCATTAACTGAAGCCGAGTATGCAAGAAAAGATGAGATGCTAATTCTATTCAGAAAATTTCATATTCGCTCCTATTTAACATCAGTGATTATTTTGACTTTGACATTTTTCATTCCACAAATTGTTATGTACTTATACTTAGCGATTCCAATGACTAAGTTCTTTTCGCGTTTAGGGGCGGGAAGAGGCCGGTCAGTATTTGTGGATGAAAATTTAGTTGAATTTTCAGATAAAGTATTAGGGCGAATTGATGAAGAACGAATAAAGAGAAATCTTGCAAAATAATATAAATGAATAGGAGTGTGAAAGGGCGCCTAATCCTGCGTTCTTTCACACTTTTTTTGCTTTATGGTATAATGAGGAGAATAGTTAGATAGGAGAATCTATATGTCACTACAATTAAACAATGTAACTGCAGGATATACAAAAGTTCCTGTCATTACGGACATCACTTTTGATGTAAATCCAGGCGAGATTTGCGGCCTAATCGGGCTGAATGGTGCCGGAAAGAGTACGACAATTAAAACGATTATTGGCCAACTTACCCCTTTTAGCGGAAGAGTGGAAGTAAAGAAACTAAGTATTCTCGAAAACCAACGGGGCTACCGTCAGTCGATTGCGGTCATTCCAGAAAGCCCAGTTCTCTATGAAGAGTTAACGTTTAGAGAACATATTGAATTTGTGGCGCGTTCATATAATCAAATGAACGAAGAAACAATGGCCCATGCAATGGAGCTCGTGGAAGCTTTCCGCTTAACGAAGCAATTGGATTGGTTCCCAGCCTATTTCTCAAAAGGGATGAAGCAAAAAGTGCTCATCGTCTGTGCATTAATGCTAGACGTGCCCGTCTATGTGGTTGATGAACCATTTTTAGGACTCGATCCACTAGGGATTCGTACCTTGCTTCAAGTCTTGAAAGAGAAGAAAGAAAAGGGTGCAGCGATTTTAATGTCGACTCACGTTTTGGACACAGCTGAGAAGTATTGTGATCGTTTCATCGTGTTACACGAAGGAAAAGTAATTGCGCAAGGCGATATCGAAGGCTTACGCGCGACTTCGAATGTTGAAGAAACTTCTCTTGAGGAAATTTACTTTGCATTAACGACAGGGGACGATGCCCATGAATAGTGCAACAATTTTTGAGGCCCGCGTAAGAAAATATCAAAAGAAAAGCATGAAGTATATTCGCTATATGCTCAATGACCATTTCTTGATTGTTTTATTTTTCTTATTTGGCTTTATCATGGTGCAATACTCGAGTTGGATTCAAACGATTCGTGTATTGGAATGGCCTTTGTTAGGATTACTCGCGGTGTTACTTGCGACGGTACCTTTTTTTGGGGGAGTAGCAACGTTGCTTGAACCAGCCGATGGAATCTTTTTATCCGTAGTGGGGCAAGACTTTAAGGCGTATTTACAAAAAGCCATTCGTCGTAGTTGGGCGCTTCCGCTACTTGTGATGCTGGCTTCAACAGGAATTGTCTTTCCAATCGTGGCACAAGCCTTTGGAACGAATATGAGTATGTTCGTTAAATTATTTCTATTACAAGTGTTCTTTAAAGATTTATTATTCCGTTGTACGAAATATGCTTACCGCGGAGTGCTCCATTTTACATGGATAGAAAAACTCGGAATTTATGTAATTGCAGTAGTGAACTTCTTCGGAATGTTTTTATGGATTTCTGAAGCTTGGTCATTTGTCTTATTAGTAATACCAGTCCTTCTAAGTATTTTTATCGAACAATATTATGGGAAGGCTGCCTTTGTCTATCGATTCGATTCTATGATTGAGTCAGAATTAGAAAGGCAACAACGAATTTATCGCCTATATGCATTGTTTGTAGATGTGCCAATGGTGCATAAACCTCAAGCGCATCGCCGTTCATATTTAGATGGCGTATTGAAGGTACTTGTTGGAACAAATCCAAGTGGTCATCGCTATTTAGTGAGTCGTACGGTCGTTCGTACGAGTCAATATATGAGTTTATTATTACAACTGGCGGTAGTCAGTTTTGTAGTTGCATTATTTTCTCAAGAGTATTATTGGAACTTTATCGTCAATGCGTTACTTGTGATGCTATTAGGATTCCAACTCGTTGGGGTTATACAAAGTGCCAACACGCAAAATAGTCATTTTGCCTCTTTAGTGGATAGTAACACTCGTCTTAAGGATAATTTATCAGTCCTTATGATGACGATGGTCGCATCCGGTATTGTACTGGGCATTTTTTCAGTGATGGGGATGCGTGAAATGATTGGTTTAGTAGGGATTATTTTCTATCCGATTTTTGGAGTATTCTTTACACAATTTTATTTACGATATCGATTCCTTAAGAAGAGAAGAAAAATTTAAGTTTGTAGGCTAAAAGTAGCGCACAAACTTGACTCAAATGCTATAAAAACATAAAATAAAAGAATAGATTTATTGAAGGAAACAGAATTTGTCGTTAGGGATGGAATAGATGGAATATAACATGGACTCAGGATGGGATCTCCATCCAATTGGTGGGGACACCGGTCAAGCGTACATGGGTGTAAAAGACCATGAACGTGTATTTCTAAAGAGAAATGCTTCACCGTTTTTAGCGGTGCTATCGGGTGAAGGTATCACTCCTAAGTTAATATGGACCAAACGTGCGGGTAATGGTGATGTCATTACAGCTCAAGAATGGTTGTCTGGAAGATCCCTCACTAAGGAAGAAATGGGGTCCGTCGAAGTCATTGAGCTGTTAAAACAAATTCATCAATCCCCAAATCTTTTACAAATGTTGCAACAAATTCAAGGTGAAGAGTATAGCACTCAAAAATTCATCGATGAATATTTAAATAATTTACAGTCAGGATTACAAACCCACCGTTTCTTAAATGAAGTATTAAATTACTTAATTGAAACAATTCCGCTTGTGAGCGAAGTTGGGAAAACAGTTTGTCACGGAGACTTAGACCGTCGTAACTTTATGTTATCAGAAGATGAGAAGCTCTACCTTGTCGACTGGGAAATGGTTCGCCTTGCCGATCCGGTTTCTGATTTGACAATGATTTTGACGCAATACATCCCTGTTCATCAATGGGGTGAATGGCTAGATATGTATGGCTTACAACTGTCTACAAATATTTATCAACGAATTGAATGGTATGCTCTTATGAATTGCTTGAATTACATTAAGAAAACGCACTTCGAGGGACGTTACCTTGAAATGAATGAGAAAATTCTTTTGGTGAAGTCGATTTACAATAATCGTATTGGAAAGCCAACAGAAGAATAGACAGGAGTTAGACTTTGAGATTAAGAAATAAACCTTGGGCAAAAGATGCTTTAGCGGCTCACCCAGAAATGGTCATCCAAGATCCAGCAGAGTGGAAGGGAAGATGGCATGAGCGTTTTGGCAATAACAATCCAATCCATATCGAGATTGGTTCTGGGAAAGGTCAATTCGTGAGCGGCATGGCTCGTCAAAACCCAAACATTAACTATATTGGAATTGAAATTCAAGAAAGCGTCCTTGTAGTTGCACTTGAAAAAGCTCTTGCAGCTGATGTTCCAAACTTACAATTATTACATGTGAACGGTGGACAAGTAACAGACTACTTCGAAGATGGTGAAGTAGACCAAATTTACTTGAACTTCTCAGACCCATGGCCAAAGAAACGTCATGCGAAACGTCGCTTGACTTATGAGAGTTTCTTAGTCGGATATGAAAAAGTATTACCACCATTTGGAGAATTACACTTCAAGACAGATAACCGAGGATTGTTTGAATACAGCCTTGCTTCATTCTCGCAATTTGGACTTGTGTTAAAACAAGTTTGGTTAGATTTACATCAAGTGGAATTTCCAGGAAATGTGATGACAGAATATGAAGAGAAATTTTCAGCAAAAGGTCATCCGATTTATCGTGTGGAAGTGATTTTCCCACAGGATAGAAAAGCTTTTAAACAACCTGAATAACAAATAAAGGAGCCTGATTCATATGGAATCAAAAAATAGTTTCAAAGGTGCAAGTTTCCTTCTAGCAGCAGGTGCTGTTATTGGAGCATGGATCACTTCAAAATGGTTTGAACGCAGAAATGTCAATGGAGATGTTATCGTTCAAAATGTACGTAAATTATTTCAAGTAGTAGGTACTATCGAAGGCTCTTGGATTGAGATGGAACCTGTATTCGTGGATAGCCCTGAGTTTTATGGGGAAGTTTATTATGGTGGGGTTACTCGCAAAGAAGATGATGAACTTGTTCAATACGAATTTTATGCAGATGCAAAAACAGGAGCCGTTATTGATTTATACAAAATTGGATAATCAAAGAAAGCTGGAGGACCTCCAGCTTTTGGCGCGTTTATAAGATGTTTTATAGAAGTAGGAAAGAAGAGGATACAATGGAAGCTCATACAGAACAATTAATCAAAACGTTAACAGAAATGAAAGGAACTAGTGGACACGAAGGCCGTATTCGCGACTTTATGAGAAGTGAATTAACACCTTTAGTAGACCGCATTGAACAAGATGGTCTTGGCGGTATTTTTGGGGTTCGTGATAGCAAACAAGAAGATGCACCACGCATTATGATTGCAGCTCACATGGACGAAGTTGGTTTCATGGTAACAAATATCACTCCAAACGGAATGTTCAAAGTAAGTCCTTTAGGTGGATGGAACCCATATGTGGTTTCAGCACAACGTTTTACATTATTAACTCGTAATGGAGACTATCCAATTATTTCATCTTCAATTCCACCACACTTATTACGTGCAGCTGGTGGTCAACAATCAGCAGTGAAAGTAACAGATATTTTATTTGATGCTGGATTTACTTCACGCGAAGAAGCGCTTGAATATGGTTGCCGTCCTGGTGATACAATCGTTCCAGATGTAGAAACGATTTGGACGGCCAATAAGAAACGCATGATTTCTAAATGTTGGGATAACCGTTATGGATGTACAGTGGTTCTTGAAGCATTGAAAGCTGTTAAAGATGAAACTTTACCAAATACATTAATCGCTGGAGCGAACGTGCAAGAAGAAGTTGGATTACGTGGAACTGGTCCAAGTGTAACGAAATTCAATCCAGATTTATTCTTTGCGGTAGACTGCTCAGCAGCAGATGATATTAATGGTTCAAAAGAAACGTTTGGACACTTAGACCAAGGATTCTTATTACGTATTTTAGACCCAGGTATGGTGACTCTTCCTCGTATGAAAGAATTCTTAGAAGACACTGCGTTAACTCATAACATTCCGTTCCAATACTTTGTTTCTCAAGGTGGAACAGATGCTGGTAAAGCACACTTAATGAATCAAGGAGTTCCAAGTGCGGTAATCGGGGTTTGTGCTCGTTATATTCATACACACCAAACAATGTTCTCAATTAAAGACTACGAAGCAGCACGTGAAATGGTTATCCAAACAATCCGTGCATTAGACCGTAGCACAGTGAACACTATTTTAGACGGAAGAACAAATTAAGATTAAAGAGGTACAATATATGTGGTTAAGTTTTTATAACAAAAAGGGAATCGGCGATACGTTATTATTAACAAGTGGTACTGCAAGTCGCTACGACGTCGACTATGAGAAAAAGGGAAATGTGACTCAAGTCTTTGTTCGTGAGTCAAAAGAAGTTCTAGGCTATAATATTGAAAAGATTTCTGAAGTGATTTCATTTGAAGAAGATGGACAACAAATCTTAACTCCTGAGCAACAAGAAGTTGTCAAAGGATTGATTGAAAAAGCTGGATTTGATGTTTCAACTTTAGATTTAACACCTGAAGATGCGCTTGTAGTTGGATACGTTGAAAGTTGCGTAGATCATGAAGATTCTGACCACTTACATGTGACAAAGACACGAGTAAGTGACTCTGAAGTGTTACAAATCGTCTGCGGAGCACCAAATGTGAAAGCAGGACAAAAAGTGGTTGTTGCTAAACCTGGTACAGTAATGCCAAGTGGCGCTATCATTTGGGCTGGAGAATTACGCGGTGTGGCTAGTCACGGAATGCTTTGTTCAGCACGTGAATTAGGTTTAGAAAACGTACCAGCGAAAAAAGGAATCTTAGTTTTAGATGATGCGACTCTAGTAGGGACGCCATTTAAATCATTAAACTTACAATAAAGGAGGAACGGGAGTCATGAATGAACCATTTAACGAGAAAAACGATTCATTCGCATCGCTTCAAGCGAGACGTGAAAAGTCTACTTTTCCAAATTACTTGAAGCAAGGTCAAACTTTTGAAGATCAAGTCGTTGAAGAAATGACGCGAGTTGATGCCACAAGAAAAGATGAGACTCCACAAGAATCCTTACCTTTTGATGAGCGACCTGATGCAGCACTCTTACAACCAATTGAAAAAGAGGAGCATCAATTACCCGCGCAATTCCGTTCATTTAAGGAAAAAGCGACGGAAGGTCATCAAAAATATAAACCGCGTGTGGATTGGACTTCTTATTTGAATACGAATCAACGCAAACCTTTTAAACCAAGTACAGTACCTTCAAGTACGAGAGGTTTAGAACAAGAGGAGGCGCCAAAAGTTTCTTATCGCGAATTAGAAAGCGAGCTATTGCCAAATAGTACAGACTTGATTTTATTCGAAAAAGAAGAAGCTTTATTGGTATCCGTTGAGGAACAAGAAGATACAATCGAAAAACGTTTGAAGGAGTATAACGGTACCTCTTATGAGAAACCAGTACAAAGCCAAGTTTTTGCAACAAAGGGCTATGTTCCAGCCTTTAAACGAAAACAAGAATCAGATGTTGAAGTTGTGCAAGAGTCCTTGTTAGAAGGTTTGCCGGAGACAAAAGTTGAAAGACGAAAAGAACCGGAAAAACCACTAACTGGAAAACAAAGACGCGCAATGAAAAAATCGTTATCGATGATTATGGAACAGGAGCAACATGAACGTCAGTTGCCATATGTTCATCCGAAAAAACAGTAGTAGAAAAGCGAGGAGAAAAAATGGATAAAAGTAAGATTTATCACTTTACGGGAATAAAAGGATCAGGAATGAGCGCATTAGCCTTAGTATTACATGGGGAAGGCTATAAAGTGCAAGGGTCAGACTTAGAACAATACTTCTTCACTCAAAAAGGATTGGAAGAAGCTGGAATTACATTGTTACCATTCAGCGCTGACAATATTAAAGAAGGACAAATTGTTATTGCAGGGAACGCATTTCCAGATAGCCATGAAGAATTAGTTTCTGCACGTGAAAAAGGTGTAGAAGTGATTCGTTACCACAAATTCTTAGGCGAATTATTAAAAGGATACAAGAGTGTTGCTATTACTGGTTCGCACGGTAAAACAAGTACAACAGGGTTGCTATCTCACGTATTAAGTGGAATGGAACCAACAAGTTATCTTATCGGTGATGGAACTGGTAAAGGGATTGAGAATTCAGAGTACTTCGTTTTAGAAGCTTGTGAATATAAACGTCACTTTATGGCGTACCGTCCAGACTATGCCATCATGACCAATATCGACTTTGACCATCCAGACTACTATACAGATATCGATGACGTTCAAAGTGCTTTTGAAGCATTTGGTAAACAAGTGAAAAAAGGAATCATCGCTTGTGGAGATGATGAAAGATTACGTACACTAGATGCCATCGTACCTGTCACTTATTATGGTGTCGGTGAACACAATGATGTGATTGCTAAAAACATCCGTAAAGAAAAAGGCGGAAGCTACTTCGATGCGTACATCAAAGGTGAATTATATGGTCATTTCTATATTCCAACTTATGGGGACCACAATATCCTTAATGCATTAGCGATTATCGCATTCTACTACTTAAATGATTTAGATCGTAATGAATTAGCGGAACAATTCAGCACTTTCGGTGGAGTGAAACGTCGCTTCTCTGAAAAAGTAATTAACGGCGTTACTATCATCGATGACTACGCTCACCACCCATCTGAAATTCGTGCAACATTAGATGCGGCACGTCAAAAATATCCAGAAAAAGAAGTGGTAGCGGTCTTCCAACCACATACATTTACTCGTACAATCGCGCTTTTAGAAGAGTTTGCGGCAGTGTTATCACTTGCTGACCACGTATACTTATGCGATATCTTTGCATCTGTTCGTGAAGAAGCAGGGGATGTTTCTATCGAAGACTTAGCTAAACTGGTTAAAGGTGGCGCGAAAGTATTACCACTCGATAATGTATCTCCATTATTGAACTATAAAGACGCAGTAATCGTATTTATGGGTGCAGGGGACGTACAAAAATATGAGTTTGCTTATGAAAAACTCTTATCAAATACTTCTCCAACACAAAACTAAATGAACATAAAAGCTTGGCAGAAAGTCAAGCTTTTTCTGTTTTTATAAACGCTCAGTAGAATAGTACACTTTCTATTTAATTTAATAGATTTGATTTGGAGGAGAAATGATAAAATATAAAATAGAAGCAAATTTTTGGAGGGCTTAAGATGAATTTGACTAAATTATCAACGATATATAATATTAGAAGGATGGGAGAAAATGATGTATCGCTTATTTTGGATTTAGAAAATGGCAATCCGTTGTATTTTAACTATTGTCCACCAAAACCTAGTAAACAATCTGTATTAAATGATTTAAAAGCTCTTCCAGAAGGAAAAAATATGGATGATAAATTTTACATAGGCTTCTTTATGGAAAATAGATTAGTTGCTATTATGGATTTCATTGTATCTTTTCCGATAAAAGAAACTATCTATATCGGCCTTTTTATGATGGATTGTAAAGAGTCTGGACAAGGTAAGGGAAGCCTTATTATTAATGAGGTTTTAACAGCCTTTAGAGAAGAAGGATTTACAAAAGTAAGGCTTGCTTATATGAAAGGAAATCCTCAAAGTAAAAGATTTTGGGAAAAATGCGGATTTACAGAGAATGGAATTGAAAAAGAGAACGAACATGGAAAGGCTATCGTTTTAGAAAAATCATTATAAACAGTTTGAGATGAAACATATTCCTACAAAGAAACAGTAGATCATTTGATTTACTGTTTTTTGTTTATCACGGTAAATATTTTAAACTAAAGGGTTCATAACAGGCTTTACCTTTAAACTCTATTTACGGTTATCTTCAAAAAGCTCTTTTTAGTGTTCACAAGTTTGTTTATTTGTTACACTGGTAATGACAAATTAGGAGGCATATTATGGCGAAACCAAAATTATTATTAGTAGACGGAAGCAGTTTAGCATTCCGCGCATTTTTCTCAATTTTAGATTTAAATCGTTTTAAAAACTCGAATGGCTTACATACGAATGCGCTCTATTCATTTCACCGTATGTTTAAGTCTATCTTAGACTCTGAAAAACCAACTCATGTGCTCGTTGCATGGGATGCTGGGAAGACGACTTTCCGTACTGAAATGTATGCAGATTATAAAGGAGGCCGTTCGAAAACTCCAGGTGAATTTATCGAACAGATGCCTTATTTTAATGTGCTTTTAGATGCATGGGGAATTCCTCATTACCGTCTGAACCAATACGAAGCCGATGATATTATCGGTACTCTTGCCAAACAAGGGGAAGCAGCAGGCTACGAAGTCGTTGTTCTTTCAGGAGATAAAGACTTAATTCAGCTTGCGGATAATAATATCACAGTCAAAATTACGACAAAAGGTGTGACAGAATTAGTTGAGTACACTCCTGAAGTGATTTTTGAAAAATATGGATTGACGCCTGAACAAATTATCGACATGAAGGGGTTAATGGGAGATTCGTCCGATAACTATCCTGGTGTTACAAAAGTTGGTGAAAAAACAGCCGTGAAACTCCTTCAAGAATTTGGTAGCGTCGAAGGAATCTATGAACATGTCGATGAAATGAAGAAGAGCAAGCTGAAAGAAAACTTGATTAACGACAAAGAGTTAGCTTTCTTAAGTAAGAAATTAGCGCGCATCAATGTGGAGTCGCCTCTTGAAATCACCCTAGACGATACCCTTCGTAAGGAACAAGATGTAGATGCGTTGATGGCATTCTATAAAGAAATGAACTTCAATTCGTTCCAATCTGACCTATTAAATTCTGGTGCTGCGACAGTAGAAGAAGCACCAAAAGCTCAGCGCCCAAACGTAACACGTGTGTCAGAGATTACAGAAGATATTCTAAAAGGGGCAACGAGTGTTCATTTTGAGACGCTTGAAGCGAATTATCATGTGGCAGATGTGATTGCCGTTGCCTTCGGAAATGAAAAAGAAGTCTTCGTGACCGATTTAAATACGGCCGTTGCTTCAGAAGCTTTCAAGAAATGGCTGGCGGATGCATCAATCGAAAAACATTTATTTGATACAAAAGCAGCAAAAGTACTCGCACATCGTTTCGGGTTTGTGTTAGCAGGTGCCAAATATGATGTGTCACTTCTTGCGTATTTAGTGGACACAAATGATATCGTGAAAGAAATTAGTGACGTGGCTCGCCGTGTCGATGTGACGATTCTTGCTAGTGACGAAGCAGTCTACGGAAAAGGAGTAAAAATCCAAATTCCTGAAGATGAAGAAGTTTGGAATCAGCACTTAGCAGCGAAAGTCTACACGATTGCGGTGGCGCCAGAAAAACTATTGAAACGCCTCGAAGAAAATGAACAAACACATCTTTATTGGGAAATGGAATTACCAGTGAGCGATATTTTAGCACGTATGGAAATTCAAGGGATTCGTGTCGATAAAGAACGTTTAGTTGAGATGGGTGTGGAATTCGAAGCGCGTCTAAAAGAAATCGAGCAAGAAATCTACGAGCTAGCTGGGGAAGAGTTTAATATCAATTCGACTAAACAACTCGGTGTCATTTTATTTGAAAAGATGGGCTTACCAGTTATCAAGAAGACGAAGACGGGTTATTCAACAGCTGTAGATGTTTTGGAGAAATTGGCGCACCAAGCTCCAATCGTAGAGTTGATTTTAGAATATCGTCAATTAGCGAAATTAAATTCAACGTATGTAGAAGGTCTGCAAGCCTATATTCAAGAAGACGGCAAGATTCATACGCGTTTTGTCCAAAACTTAACGCAAACAGGTCGTCTAAGCTCGGTGGATCCAAACTTACAAAATATTCCAATCCGTACAAAAGAGGGACGTCGCATCCGTTACGCGTTCTTACCAGAGCATGACGATTGGAAGATTCTCTCAAGCGACTATTCGCAAATTGAATTGCGTGTGTTAGCACATATTGCTGGCGATAAACATA
>JAGZLX010000039.1 GCA_018364485.1 Granulicatella adiacens | reverse complement strand
CTTGAAGCAAACAGCATTCTCTTTCCATTAAAGGTTTGCCAGCCTGTAAGCATCTTTCCGTCTTTATCAAATAAATATTGATTGTTTCCGCTATAGGCTAATTCATTCTGTCTTCTCGTACCATCAGACTGAATATAATACCAAGCACCTTCATGCCAGAACCATCCAGCAGGTTGTCGTGAACCATCTGCATGAACATAATAGTATTCTCCGGAACTATACGGATCCCAACTATCATTCGTATAAATCCAGCGACTAGTTTGCATTTGTCCTTTTCCGTTAAAGAAATAGAACTTACCATTAATTTCATGCCAACCAATCGCCATTTGATCATCTGCTAAGCGATATTTCCAGAAACCATCTTCTTGATACCACTGAGCTTTTACGGTTGGAATATTTGGGAATGCATCAGAAATATTCTTAAAGCCATTTTTAGAGATATCAAATACTGTTGCATTTTGAGTTTTACTTGAACTATGAATGATTTGAATCCCTTTTTTCTGAATATAATCTTTCGTCGAATCGACATTAATATCAGCACCTGTTGTCTGTACAATCATTGTCGGTGAAAGATTATTAATAAAGTTGATAGTGTTAGATATTTTGGCATCATAGTGATGATTCCATTTCATCAAATCGACTTTCCCAATCTGAGGCCCTAACTTGTCTTCACCGCCTTCAGCGTTATCAAGGTCTCCTCCAAGATAAATTCTTTGTCCGTTAACTGTAATAACAGCCACAATAGAATTCGAATTATCATCTAATACTTTCTTCAATTGTCCATCTGGACCATATTCATTTTTGTAGTTATATAACTGAATATCCATGTCTCCTAGTTTAAAGTGACTGTCTTTATCAGAAATATCTTGTACAAGTTTTACTCCCTTTTCTTTGGCAGCTTTTAGTGCATTGTCATAATTATATAAATTATCCCAAAGTCCCCAAGAAGCTTTAATTCTCTGATCTGAATACTTTTTCAAATAAAAAGTGTCTACTGGAAGTCTATTTAGTACTTCATCAGCGCCACCAATATGGTCACTATGCACATGAGTCCCTAAAATAAAGTCTAATTTTTGAACACCTACATTTGATAAATGACGGAACAAGCGATCTTCCAATACTTGATAATTACGAATAGCAATCCCAGCTCGCATTGGATATAACGGATTACTTCCATCTGGAAAATCATAATCTTCTCCCATATCAATTAATGCATAATGCCCATTACTTTCTAGAAGAATGGCATCACTTCCGGTATTTGCTTTCGTATTAATAAAGTGAATTCTGTTCACACCAGTTTGTGGAACAGTTTCTGCTTCAACTTTGGCACCCAGACCGAGCGCAATAAATGCTCCCAAGGCTACTGCGGTTTTAACTTTTTTCATCTTAAATCCCCCAAAAATCTTGTTAAAGAATACACTTCTTAATTATACAGAAAAAATAAAAAAAAGATACAAAATTTTCAAATTTTTGTATCTTTTTTTCTTATTTTGCAATTGGTAATTTCACTTTGAATAAAGATCCATGGTTGAGTCGTGAAGTCAGGCTAATTTTACCGTTATAGCCTTCGATTAATTCCTTGGCAATCGAAAGCCCTAACCCATTTCCTCCACGTTCTCTTGAGCGAGCTTTATCGACGCGGTAGAAGCGTGAAAAGACTTTTTTCTTATCTTCTTCTGTTAATCCCATCCCGAAATCCTGAATTCCGATTTCGACTGCTTCAGTCGTTGGTGAGAGGCTAACGATAATCTCTTTTCGATCCGTTGAATATTTCACGGCATTATCGAGTAAGATAATAATCACTTGTTCGAAATGATTGCGATAGATTGGAGAGATGATTTCCTTCTTCGTATCGATATCTGCGATAAACGTAAAGTCTGGATAAAGCATTCTAAAGTTCGTTACAATCTGTTCTAAAGTCGCAACGACTTCCGTTTTGGCATCTTTATATTGCTCTCTTACTTGAGGCGCACGCGATAAATCAAGCATCTCTTGAACGAGCGTCTTCATACGCTTAATTTCCGCTAGAGAGGCCGACAGAGACTCTTCCAGCACTTCTGGGTCATCTTTCCCCCAACGGTTTAAAAGCTTCAAGTGCCCTTCTACAATCGCGACAGGCGTACGCAATTCATGCGATACATCCTCTACGAAATGCTTTTGCTGTGCAATATAGAAACTAATCTTATCTAAGAGTTCATTGAATTGTTGCGATACAATCGCAAATTCATCATTCTTTTTCGGAATAATCAGACGTTTTGTCTCAATATTCTCTTCGTTAATAGATGCGATAATATCATGAATTTCTTCAATCGGTTTTGAAATCAGTCGCGAAATGAAAAAGGCGAGCCCAATGGAGACGATTCCTTCCATCACGATTAACTGAAGGAATAAAAAGCGCAATTGTTTCTTCAATTCAGCCAACTTCATCATTCGGTTGGTTACTTGCAGGTGGCCAATCAAGACACGAGTATTTCTGGAAAGAATTGGCATCATCACTTGCACACTTTCTTCTCCGGTCGATAGCGTCACATATTGAGTCTCGAGCTTACTCGATACTTGTGGGCGGTCTTGCCATTGTTGCGTTTGGAATAATAACTCTTTACCCGTATCAAAGACGCGAATATTCACTTCTTCATTCATTGGATAGAAACTACTATTCTTTTTATACACTTGGTTTTGGCTCAATTCATATTGCTCTGCTTTATTTAAAACACTAAGAATATCTTCACTTGTTAACTTCTCTGTTTTTTCCGATAACAAATCCGCGATGACTTGAGCATACACCACGGTCTGTTTTTTCTCATTCTCACGGAGGCCAATGATTTGACCCTCAATCAAAATCGCAGTCAATACAGCTAATAACGCAAAAATGGTGGCCGACATCACCCACCACCATTTTTTTGCTACCGATTTATGTTGGTTTTGGTCCTTCATATGTAGCTCCTCAGCTTCTCATTACATATCCAGTTCCACGAACGGTTTGAATATAACTTTCTCGTCCTGGTACATCAATTTTATTACGGATATAACGAACGTATACGTCAATCACATTTGTCTCGACTTCGTTCTTATAACCCCATACTTCTTTTAATAACACTTCACGTGAAAGAACGATATCAATGTTTTCCATCAGTAATAAGAGTAATTCATATTCTTTCTTCGTTAAATCAATGACTTCTCCTGCACGACGTACGACACGATTTTCCACTTCCACCACAAGGTCACGGTATTCTACTCTTGTTTGTTTCACAACGCGAGATTGTTCTTCCATTTGCAAACGTCTAAAGAGTGCGCGTAGTCTTGCAAGGATTTCCTCGATTTCGAATGGTTTCACGACATAATCATCAGCCCCTTGATCAAGCCCTGCAACACGGTCCATCACTGAATCACGCGCTGTCATAATGATGACTGGAGTTTGTTTCACTTGGCGAAGACGACGAACGACTTCTAACCCATTCATTTCTGGTAACATTAAATCTAATAAAATAGCATCCCACTGCTCATCGATAGCTGCTTGTAAACCGCTACGGCCATCTGAGCATACTTTTGTTTCATAGCCTTCATGCTTTAATTCTAATTCTACAAAGCGACTTAAATTTCGTTCATCTTCAATAATTAAAATACGTTGGTTCGCTGGCATTATAAGACTCCCTTCTCTATTCTTTCCTAACACGTTTATCATATCATATTCATAAGATTCTTAACAGAATTTAATGAAATTTTCTGTCAATTTCATTAAATTAGACCATTAAAATTAACATATATGTTAATTTTTAGTTAGCAAACAAAAAAGCCCTAGCCAAATTGGCTAGGACTTCGTCATTTGTAATTATTGTTCAATCTCTTTTTCTTGAGCCCATTCGAAGTGGAATGTTCCTGGTTTGTCTACACGGTTGTAAGTATGTGCACCGAAGTAGTCACGTTGAGCTTGAATTAAGTTTGCAGGTAATGTTTCTGAACGGTATGAATCGTAGTATGCTAATGCACTTGAGAATGTTGGTACTGGGATACCAGCACGAACAGCCGTTACAACAACATCACGAACTGCATCTTGATAAGATTCAGTTACATATAAGAAGTACTTATCTAATAATAAGTTCTTCAATTGAGGATCACGTTCGAACGCATCTGTAATCTTTTGTAAGAATTGCGCACGGATGATACATCCAGCACGGAAGATTTTTGCGATTTCGCCGTAGTTTAAGTCCCAATTGAACTCTTCGCTGGCTACACGCATTTGAGCAAATCCTTGCGCGTAACTCATAATTTTAGAGAAGTATAATCCTTTACGAACTTGTTCAATTAAAGCTTGACGTTCTGAATTTGTTAATTCTGGAATCTTAGTTGCTGCTAACTCTTTACTTGCTGCAACACGTTCTTCTTTCGATGTTGAAATGAAACGTGCAAATACAGATTCGGTAATTAATGGAAGTGGCACACCTAGGTCTAATGCGCTTTGTGAAGCCCATTTACCAGTACCTTTGTTTCCAGCAGTATCCATAATGATGTCCACCATTGGACGGCCTGTTTCAGGATCTTTCTTCGTTAAAATATCTGCTGTGATTTCGATTAAGTAGCTATCTAATTCGCCTTGGTTCCAGTCTTTGAATACTTCAGCGCATTCTTCTACAGATAATCCACCTACACGACGTAAGATATCGTAACTTTCAGCGATTAATTGCATATCACCGTATTCGATTCCGTTGTGAACCATTTTTACGTAGTGACCTGCTCCGTTTGGTCCAATGTAAGTCACACATGGAGCGCCATCGTCTGCTTTAGCAGAGATTTCTTCTAAGATAGGTGCTACTAAGTCGTATGCTTCTTTTTGCCCACCAGGCATGATTGAAGGTCCTTTTAGCGCTCCTTCTTCCCCACCAGATACACCAGTACCGATGAAGTTGATTCCTGAGTTTGCTAGTTCTTCGTTACGACGCATTGTATCACGGAAGAATGTATTTCCTCCATCGATTAAAATATCTCCTTTATCTAAGTGTGGAAGTAAACTTTGAATTGTCTTATCTGTTGCTTCCCCAGCTTTAACCATTAATAAAATTCTTCTTGGTTTTTCTAGAGACTCTACAAATTCTTCAACAGAATATGTTGGAACTAATTTTTTATCTGGATGTAGAGCAATCACTTCGTCTGTTTTTGAAGTTGTACGGTTGTAGATTGAAACGCTATAACCACGGCTTTCGATGTTTAAAGCTAGGTTACGTCCCATAACAGCCATACCCACGACACCAATTTGTTGTTTTGACATGAGAAACTTCCTCCAATTTGTTTTATTTAACACATCTATGTTATCAAAAATCACGCCTTTTTGAAAGGTATTTGAACGTTTTTCTTTTACTAAAGCTCTTTTTCATTTCACTCATTTTCACTCTTAGAAAACCTTTTAACATTTAACTCTAGTAATTCACATCGATTTACGGTAAACTATTACCGAGCAAAGAAAAAAGGAGCGATTTTGTTGGCAAAGAAAAAACGTAATCTTTCAACAGTTGAAAAAATTACACGTGTTGTAGCCGTATTAATGCTAATCGGTACACTCGGTGCTATCATCTTACAAGTAGCCTTAACTGCAATGAACTATAAATAAAAAGAATCCGGTAGGAAATTCCTACCGGATTTTATTTTTTAAATCGTAATTTCTTCTCTATCACGAACCATATAAGCTTTTAATGGAGTAAGACTAGCAAGCCAGTATAATCCTCCACCTAGTAAGGCTGTAAATCCACTACCTGTTGTAATAAGGAACAATGGGCTTTGAATTTGTTGCGTTACAGGATTATAAACAAATAATACTGCCACGATCAATGAAATGAACACACAGCTCATCCCCACAATATTAAAGCCTTTAGTATATTGGTATGCATCGTGCCCTTTTAAGAAATAAGCGGAACGAAGCGCCAACTTTTGTTTTCTGAGTAGGAAGAAGTCTACGACAATCATTCCAATAATTGGCCCTTGGATATAAGCGGCTAGAGAAATAAATGAACCGAAGTATTCCTCAACGCCACCCCAAATCGTTAACGCACTAACGTATACAAATGCAATCCATACCATCAACTTGTAGCTGAGTTTTGGCATCCCACTTTTTACAATCATACAGTTTACATATGAACCAGTTCCTTGAGTACCGATGTTGGCAAAGGCTACTAATAATAAACTCAATAGTGCAAATGCTGGTGTACTTAACGTTGCTAACATTGTTGTTGGGTCACTTTCATAAGCCCCTGTTTTCACGAACATCGCAAGAGCCATCACTCCACCTGTAGCTACGAAGAATGGTGCGACAACCCCATAAGAAAGTGTTGTTGCCCAGTAACCACTACGTTCTGTTTTCGCTAAACGTGGAAGAACTAATGCTTGTGTTGACCATGAGAATGCGAAGGCTACATTTCCTTCTGCTGACATCATAAAGCGTTCAATTGGAGATAAGTCACCTTCAACAGCTGGTTGAACATTCATGATATCGCTTAAAGGCACTGCTGCAAAACAAATTCCAACAATGATGACCCCAACTGCAAGTAACGCAATAACTAGGAAACGGTTCGTCCATTTAATGACTTCTGGTCCCCCTACTGCAATTAACGTACCCAGCAGGACGCAAAGAGTTCCAAGGATTGGTCCCCAGATTCCTTTATCGAGCACGAGGCCAAAGTTACCAGCTAAGTGAATCATGGAACTTGCAAACAAGTTCGCCGCTACAGCATACCATCCAAAGTTTGCTAAACTGATGACCGTAGATAGTAAAGCGACACCCTTTTGACCAAGAACCGCACGTAACCAAATCCATAAATCGATTCCGTAACGAACCGCGAAGATAATTGGTAAACATTCAATAAATACCCAAATGATATTAAAGCTAAAAATATTAATAAGCATTTGATTGAACGATAAATACTGTGCCACATAGGCCCCTTGAGTATAACACCATGTTGCAATCGCAAATCCACTAGTAGATAGGAATAAATCCCAGAACGAATACTGACGGTCGCCATTCGTCATTGGAACAACACCTGTAATCGTTTCTTGTTGAATATAATCATTCATAGACTCCATTATTGAATCACCCCACTCATCGCTAAAATTACGAGGAGTAAATTCACTCCGACGCCAATGACTACCCATGTGTAGTCTGCTTTCGAAAATCTTTCAGGAAAAGGATAATCTTCTTTTTCCATCATGTTTAATCGATTCTCTGTTTCATCCGCAATTAATTGCTCAATTGAAATTTCTTCTTTCACTTATTTTTCCTCCTCATAAAGTCGAAGAGCTTCTGCACAATATTGTTTCGTGTAACGATACCACTTATACAAGAATTCTCCTACTGGTTTCCCATTGCTTTCTTGGAATAAGGCCCATAAGAACCAATAATAAGATACAAGACCGATAATTCCTAAGAAGTGACGTTCACTAGCAACACCAGGATTATGCTCTAAATAGATTTGAATAAATTCTTTTGCTTGTTCTAGTGTATAGTCTGAGCAAGCCACAAATGTTCCGATGTCACTGGTTGGATCTCCCATACCAGAATATTCCCAGTCAATCAGACTCATATTCCCTTCTTCATCTACTAAGAAGTTAGGACTATAACAGTCACCATGACAGATGGTATGTTCTACCTGATCTTGTTCAAGATAGCCGACTATTTTGCCGACCATCGCTTCTAATTCTTCTTTATCGTCGAACTCAAAACGATTTCTCTTGATTAATTTTTCTTTGAAGTCTACTAATCCTTTTTCAAATTCGATCGCATACGGTGTTGACTTTCCAGATTGATGTAATTTCGTCATCAAACTTACGGCTTTTTCGATATCTTCTTTATCATCATAATCTAACAAGCGTGCATTCTTAATGAATTTAGAAATCTTCCAGCCCTCTTCTTCGTTCATCACCACGAATGTTTTATCAATCTCTAATTCCGCTGCAATTCTCATCGATGCCGCTTCACTAAGTCGGTTAATATACTCTTGAGTCCCTTTGCCTGGATGACGGTATACATACGTTTTTCCTTTACAATCAAAACAGAATGAAGTATTGGTTAATCCATCCTTGATTGGCTTAATATTAATAATTTCTGCTGGAGTCACATTTAAAGTGTTGCAAATATTCAATAAGATTTTCGAATTGGTATGCATTAAATAGTGTTCATCAAAGGCACGCAGTTCATCTAATGAATCAAACTCTTTAATCACTTCATCAGAGTAATGTCTCGCTTCTAATAGCAATGTATCCAAGTGGCGAGCGTAATAATCTTCCCATAATTGTAATTTATAAGCTTCATGTTTAAATTCTTTTTCTAAAATCGACACAAATTGTTCGCTAAATGCACGGTCAAAATAAACATGTCCAAGCATATACCATTTGTTTTCTCCGCCAATTGTGACCTTGCGGATTGTACCGTCTGATGTTTCAATGACACAATATTCGTCCGTTTCACCTTGGGCAAATACGGTTGAATAGTATCCACGGTAAACGTACTCTTCAAATGGATTTTCTACAAAGTAATTATCGGATGAACAAATATACGTATTTCCTAGTTGTTTTCTAACAAGCATTAAGGAAGAACAATTATTGAAACGATAATAATCTTCGTTCACAACAATCTCTACGCCAAACTTGTCCGCTAAATAAAACATTTTTTCCTTCATATATCCGACAACAACGGTGATTTTTTGAATGCCCGCTTCTCTTAATTGCTTAATTTCACGTTCAATAAGACGTTCTCCTTTTACGACTAAGAGCCCTTTTGGAGTTTCGTACGATAATGGAGCAAAACGAGTACTCATTCCTGCTGCCATAATAATCGCATTTTCTACGCGATAAGGTTCCAGCGTCTTAAGACCTTTTTCTGTTAATTCATATTCAGACGTAATCCATTCCTTCGGCTCAGCTTCTTGAATCAGTTTGTTGACCGTTCCAAGAGAAAATCCGAGTTCTTCAGCAATTGCTCTTTGGTTCGTCTTTTCAGTCTTGTTTTTTAAATTCAATAACAATTGAAATTGATGCTTACTTAACATATAACTCCTCCTCTGTTCAAATTATACTCTATTTTCCATAAATATGAACAAATATTAAAGAAAATAAATATTAAATTTTTCTTTATAAAAAAGATGCTCCAATATAACATAGGAGCATCTTCCAATCAGATTGTTTTTTCTGTTTGTTATTCACCAATCCAATAGTTTTTAGCTTCTCCAGGTACTTGCTGTTCTACTGGAGGAGGTGTCATATAATCTTCCCCGAATTCATATACGAGAATTTCATGATACATTCGTGGTACTTTTACAACCGTATCTTCATAAGCCATATCAATTGTATCATATAACCATTCTTTTTTGATTCCTTTTGGATAATATGGATCATATATTGAACAAGTAAAGTCTGTAGAATTTTCTTTATTATATTTTTTAGCTACTGCTTCTAATTTCAAATTCCACACTTGAGGTGATGTGAATCTAAAGATAGAAGAAGCAATATATCGTGGAATATTTTTTAATCCACCATTCGTAATTTCAATTCCCTTGAAATTTAAGGATGAGAGTCGTAAGAAGTTTTTGTACTGTTTCATTCTTTTACGGTCAGCTTCTTCTGTAACAACTCCATCATATGGGAAAATATCCACACAAGTTCCTAACACTACACTCTTATCAATCAATTCAGCATCACGACGAGTACGAATATCATAAACTCTCATATAGCTAAATGGATATCCCGGTGTTTCTCTAAATGAAATCAAACGATAATATGGATGTTGCTCTTTTACAAGAACTTCGTATAAACGTTCAAATTCATCACGTGCTAATGAAATATCTGTGTCATCATCCCATGGAATAAATCCACCATGACGAACAGCCCCCAACAACGAACCAAAATCTATAAAATATTTAATATCATGTTTTTCGCAAAGTTCATGTAAATATTTTAGAATATTCAATTCTACCTCTTTAATTTCATCTAAACTCATTACTCTTTCTTTTGTCATGATTTAGCTCCTATTTTTAATTTTGATAAAACACCTTTTAAAATTGATTGATATAAATCATCTTTTACAATCGCCAAAGCAATTAGATAATAAATTACTGAACTAATGACCGTCAAACCAATGTTTAATAATAATTGTTTATCCACTACTTGCCCATACGGCACAAAATGATTTACAACAAATGCAATCGGTACAAAACCTAATGATAAAGCAATATATCTCTTAAGCATATGCAGAATTGGTTTCACTTGAACCAATTCCATATTTCGAATAAACACATATTCTAAGAGTAATAAAACAATCTCTGCTGCCATTGTCGTAATAATGTAATACTCTGGAGCTGTAACTCCCGTAAAGAATAAGACACTATTTAGCAACAAGTTAATTCCACCACCGACGAAGTAAAGAATGGTTAATCTCTCCTCATAACCATTTACAAGAATAACTTGTGTTCCGAAAATAATTTCTAATGCCCAACCGATTGTACGAATGGCAAAGAGCACTGTACACATTCCAGCAAAAAAGTATTTTTCTCCACCGTATAATAAAGTTACGGGTATTCCGACGGATGCTAACCCAACACAGATAGGAACAAGGAAGAAGAAAAAGGCTTGACTTCCTTTATTTACTAAGTCTTGATAAGCTTTTCTATCCCCTATTCCAAGATAGTAGCCCAGCCTTGGTACACTCACACTTACAGCTCCACTAACGACTCTTGCTAACAGGGTTGCAATATTATATCCCGTAACATAGTAAGTAACATTTTCTACAATACCGATCTTAGATAAGAAAATTTGGTCCAAATACGTATACAACATATTCGCATTTGCAATTAATAATACTGCAAATAATGGACTCATCATTTTCAGCATATCTTTTACATGAACCCTAACAAATTTGACTTCTCGCTTGATCCATACAAAACTTGCAAGGAAATTAATTAACGTAATTACAGACATGACAATCGTATACGGAATGATGTCCTCTGCTTTCTTGACGAACATGAAGACAGCCACTAGCATCAGGATACGAATCACTAAAGTCTTATAAAAAATAAATTTATAGTTTTCAAAAGCTTCGTTTAACCATTCAATGTAGAATAGTTGAGAGAATAATTGAACCCCTAAAATGTAGTACAAATATCTTAAATCTGGTGTTTCAATCGTAAAACTAACATAAATATAATAAACGATTGTAGTCGCAATCGTACAGATTAGTGAAATATAAAAGAGCTGACTGAATACCTTATTAATCTTGTCTCGATCATTCTTTACTTTACTAATCTCACGCATTCCATAATTGTAGATTCCAAGAGTTGCAAATGGAATAAATAAATTTAATATTGTATTAGCAACGTTAAAATTACCAAAATCCTCCTTACTCAGCACACGCGAAATATACGGTCCCGTGATTAGAGGAAAGACAATATTCAGTATTCGCACAAGCATATTCGTTAATGCGTTCAGCTTAATATTTTTCATATAAACCTCTTTTTTTATTTTTCTTCCACTATTTTCCACAATCTAAAATCATGATGAGAAACTTGCTGTTCAACTGGAGGTAATTGCATATAATTACCGTAGTCCGAAGTTAGAAGTTCATGGAAGTTTACAGGAATCAGAAAATCTCTTCCTTCAAAATTACCAACCTTTACATCTTTCAACCATTCACGTTTCCAAACTGGCTTATTCATATCTTTGTAAATCAGATAATCAACGAGCTCATAATCTTCAACTTTTCTTGATTTAGCCAATTCGTCAATTTGCTTCACATATTTATTGGTATCTGTGAAATAAAATGCGATTACAGAAGCATATCGAATAAGGGAATTGATAAAGCTGTTCTTATTCGTAATTCCTTTGAATGTATAACAACTTAATTGACGCTTTTTAATAATCGTTGTCATTTTATCTTTAAACGCTTGGTCATCTTCATATCCATCCACTGGGAAAATATCAACGTAAATTCCCATATTTGAATCGATACGAACATCTTCTTCAATTAGATATGTTTGATTGTCCATCACTTTCATAAATGGATAAACATAATTACGATTGTTCTTATATGACATCACTTGATAACGTTCAGAAGGATTTGCAATTAAATAATCTTGGAGTTTTTCATAGTCGTCTCTTAACATACAAATATCCATGTCATCATCCCATGGAATAAATCCTTGATGGCGAACTGCACCAATCAAACTTCCGTATGCTAAGAAGTACTTCACTCCAATCTTATCGCAAACTTCATGGATGTATTCCATAATGCCTAGTTCCATTTGTTGAATCTCACGAACATCTGTCACTTCTTGATATCGGATTTTCTCATCTCGTTTACAAATCATCAATCCATAACCTGCAACAAACCAAAACATAATGTTAATGAAGTTTGTTGAATACATAATTTGGCTTTCGAACAATTGCCCTAACAGCATTCCGAAGAATAGAATCATCACTAATTTATCTGAATTTTTCTTCGAAATAAATAGATATCGTACGAAACGTTGAATGATATATCCTAATAGCATCATAAAGGCAACTAAACCAACAATACCAGAGCTTACAAAAACAGTAATAAAGATATTATGGAAATTCCCACCGATTAAAGAATTTTGGATTTCATATTTACTAAAGTACTGAGAGTAGTAATTCGGTACATTTCGAACTCCATACCCAAGTACAGGTTTTACACTTCCCATTTTCAGTGCATTTTTCCAAATATGCGTTCTTCCACTTGGTGTTGTCTCAATTAAATGCAATTCTTTAGCAACCTCTGAAGATGAAGATGCATTATCCGAGATTTTTGTCGTTTTATCAAAATTAAAAACGGTTGCTCGACTAGAAGTTATATATTTTGAAGCAGCAAAACTAATCCCTACATTTGTACCAAACACCAAAATAGCTATTGTTAGAAAAGCAATGAACCTTTTAACAAGGGTGCCTCTTGCAACAAAAGCAAAATATAAACCAATCATTAATAGTAATGATAATAGTGCTCCACGACTTTGCATCAAAGCAAAATAAATTACTTGAATGATGTTGTTAATTTTGAAATAAACCGAATATTTATGTCCTTGATGTATTAAATAAAGTGCTAAAACAATACTAATATAGGTAAAAATAGCACTAGCATTAGGGTTAACAATACCCCAAACTCTTCCGTTCAAAACACCATATGAATAAGAACGGTCTCCTACTTTAAATAAGATTAATACTCTTGCAAAAAATAAAACTAATGCAAATAGGGCAGATAAAAAAGATATAACTTGAACTGTAATATCTGTCATTTGAAAAACTTTCTGCAATTGTTTTGCTTCTAACATAACAAATAACAAAATATAAGTAACCATAAAAATAACTTCCGTGATATTTCCAAGAAAATTACCTGAACGATTCACTAATGCTGACAACAAATGACTCCCAGCAACTAATCCAAATAATATTAAAAATTTTACGTCCGCCTTGATTTTCTTAAAGCCACCTAAAAGGGAAACTAAAATGAATACGAAAACTACCGCAGATAACCCTTTATAAATTGGATTTGCCACTTTATAAATAAGAGAACTCATACTTAAAATAGAAACGAGGATAAATGAATAGGCTACCCCCACTTTATACTTTTCCAAGTAATCATTAATTTTTGAAAAACTCATTTTTAACTCCTTTATTTACTACTTTTTCAACTCAACAATTTTCTTATAAAGAATCGGCGAAATACTTAAGAATACAATAGCAATTTTTCTAAATTTCGTAAAATATTGATCTTTCATTATTTCTTTTTTATGCTTTAGAATCCATCTTCTATACTCTTTTTCTTTCTCAGTAAACTGCTTATTATTCGCGAAAATCAACTTATCGTATACAGTAATATAAGACCAATATTCACGATTATTCAATTCCGGTTGCAATCTTGGAAATTCTTTCTTAACCATTGCAATAATTTCTTGATACACAGTAACTGTATCAAAAACATACTGATTGACTGATGTCGTTGCGCTTCCCTCACGATGATCGTAAAAGTAAATTGGTTTATCAACAAAAACTGTGTTGCATTTTGTTTGAATTAATAATTCTGTTAAGAATAACGCATCTTCTGCAAGATGATATTCCGTATTAAATTGATGGTTTTGAATGAGACTCTTACGAAATAGTTTTGCGACAGGAAAAAATGATGTTTTTTCTGTCGTTAATAGTTCTTTAAGTGTCTGTTCTGTATCCCAAACATTTAATTCACTACTTGTTTCAGGTAATGCTGTCACAACTCCATTTTGGATATGATGTAATTTTCCAATGGAAAAACCGATTGTTTCATCTATTTCAACGGGTTGCAATAAAGTTTCTAAATAATCTTCCGTAACAAAATCATCACTATCGATAAACGAAATCCACTCACCTCTCGATGACTGGATTCCTAGATTTCTTGCATTAGAGACTCCTTCATTTGGAATATGAAGCACTCGAATACGAGTATCTTTACGTGACAACTCATCACATAATTGTCCACTGTTATCACTA
>JAGZLX010000038.1 GCA_018364485.1 Granulicatella adiacens | reverse complement strand
ATTTCTTCATCATTACGGTAACGTTGCACCGGTTCGAGCCTTAAAAGTCTCTCACCTTTAAATCATCAAAGGGAGTAAGACCAAAGTCAAAACAGGACTCACAGTGTGAGTCCTGTTTGCTTTGTAGTCTTACCCCCGCAAGGATGATTAGGATTAAGCGAATCACGAGTGATGAAGCTTAATTCAATCATCTACTGTGTCTAACTTTATAAAGTGCTTTAAGTACGGAATGAAATTCCTACGCCCTTTTAGCACAGTGGTTGAATGGTATGAGCCGCACTGTAACCAGTTTGCTCATACCTATTCAACTTTGTGGGGGAAAGAAAACGAAATGCCATAGATACAAATGTACCTATGACATTTCTGTCTTTCTCCCTCGTTTTAATGCGAAGTCACGTTACTGTAATTATAGAATCTGTAAGTTTCTAGTCATCATTTACGTTTACAACTGCACTTTATTTTTATACGAATAATCTTTAATTTTTTGACACAAAAATAAAAATGCACGTTATAAGGTTTAACCAATATAAGGTATAACTTATATTAGTTAAAAGTAGTATTGCTTGTTTTTATTGTTGTATCAACGAAAAGTGGAATTCTCCGATTTTTATGCGCAAAAAAAGAGAGGTTACCCTCTCTTTCGTAATTCGTTGTTAAACTGCAAAAAGTCGTTCTAAATCTTCGTGAGTAAATGCTTGGCCGTCTGGTTCTTCCACACGTTCAATCGTTGCGCCTAATGCACGTAATTTTTGATGGAACTCATAATATCCACGGTCTAAGAATTGTAAGTCTGTTACACGTGTATATCCTTTTGCGACCATTCCGGCGATGATTAACGCAGCCGCAGCACGTAAGTCTGTTGCACGTACTTCAGCTCCTGATAATACAGACGCACCACTCATCACAGCTGTATGTGAGTCAATACGGAATTGAGCACCCATACGACGCATTTCTTCTAAGTGGTTGAAACGGTTCTCGAATACTGTTTCCGTCATTGTGCTTGTACCAGTGGCTAATAATTGTGCAATCGTCATTTGCGCTTGCATATC
This sequence comes from Granulicatella adiacens, assembly GCA_018364485.1. Classification (GTDB taxonomy): domain Bacteria; phylum Bacillota; class Bacilli; order Lactobacillales; family Aerococcaceae; genus Granulicatella; species Granulicatella adiacens_A. The sequence continues at coordinate 13,952 of JAGZLX010000038.1, read as the reverse complement.
TGTTGGGAAACCTGGGTGAGGTAAAGTTTTCACATCCGTTGGTTTCAACTCATCTGGACCGATGACACGGATTCCGTCTTCTTCTTCGATAAATTGAACACCCATTTCTCCTAATTTAGAAATTAATGGTTGGTTGTGTTCTGCAATCGCATCTTCGATAAACACATCACCTTTTGTAACGGCAGCCGCTACCATGAATGTACCCGCTTCGATACGGTCTGGGATAATAGAGTGAATCGTTCCATCCAAACGTTCTACCCCTTCAATACGCATGTTTTCTGTTCCAGCACCGACAATTCTCGCACCCATCTTATTTAAGATATTTGCTAAGTCGACAATCTCTGGTTCACGCGCTACGTTTTCAAGGTATGTTGTTCCTTTTGCTAAAGTCGCAGCCATCATAATGTTTTGAGTAGCTCCAACAGATGGGAAATCTAAGTAAATACGAGCTCCATGAAGTTCATCTGCATGAGCTTCGATATATCCTTCTGTTTGAACGATTGTCGCACCCATTGCTTCGAATCCTTTTAAGTGAAGATCGATTGGACGACTACCGATAGCACATCCACCAGGCATCGCAACACGCGCATGTCCAAAACGCGCTAATAATGGCCCCATTACAACGATTGACGCACGCATTTTACTTACGTATTCAAATGCTGCAGTTGTTGTAATATCTTTTGTGGCATTTAATGTAATGGCCTTTTCTTCTTCGTCAAATGTACTTAAGACGTTTAAGCTCCCTAATACGTTTAACATCATATGTACGTCTGATAAGTTCGGTACATTTGTTAAATGAGTAACGCCTTTGTCTGCTAAAATACTTGCTGCTAAAATCGGTAATACCGCGTTTTTAGCTCCTTCTACTTTTACTGTTCCCTGAAGACGTGTATCGCCACCGCGCACGATCATCTTATCCATTAAATAACCTCCAAAAACTCTCTATCCATCTACTGTAATATCAATTGAATGTACTGATTTAAATAATCTGATAAATCGAATATGACTTTAGCTATACTAGCTCCCATCCAAATCGCGATGAGTAAAAAGAGGATACGGGCTTCTTGAACGCGTCCTTTCCTGAGAATTTTCTCGATTTGAATGCCTTGCAACGCCCAATAGCTTAGCATGATAAAAGCAAGAACCAATGTGATTCGAATGATTAAAGTTACTTGAATCATACCTACTCCTCCAGTCATATACTGCCTTTCTATACTACCATATTTGACCATTAAAAAAAAGCAGGAGATACTTATGACTTTATGCTATACTAATACCAAAGTGAGGGGAAAGAATGTTAGAGAGATATAAGACTATTACTGAGGCTGGGGCGAATGAAATCGAGATTAAGGGGTCTCGTTTTATTGCGCATTTTCAGCGAGTAACGAGCGAAGAACAAGCACTCGAATTTATCCAAGCCATCAAAAAGGAACATTGGAAAGCAACGCATAACTGTTCTGCTTTTCTCATTGGGGAAAACGATCAAGTGCAACGTGCGATGGATGACGGTGAGCCAAGTGGTACTGCAGGAGTTCCAATGCTAGAAGTGCTCAAGAAAAATGAATTAAAGGATGTCGCGGTCGTAGTGACACGTTACTTCGGCGGAACGAAGCTAGGCGCTGGCGGACTCGTCCGTGCGTATTCTGGGGCTGTAAGCGAAGGGTTGAAAGCTATCGGAATCGTAGAATGCCGACTCGAGGATCAACTTGCCCTTACCTTTGATTATGCACATGTAGGAAAAGTGGAATATTATTGTCAGACGCAAAATATTCCCATCGTCGATAAAGTCTTCCTCAATAATGTTCAATTCACCTGTAGCCTCCCTGTTCAAGAGGTCGAGGCTTTCCATGAAGCCATCATTGAACTCTTACAAAATCAAGTGGAGTTTGAAAGCCTTGGAGAAATGTATACAGAATATCCAGTTGGGTAAAAACAGAGGTCTATTCATTCGAATAGACCTCTGTTTCTTATGTTTTACATTCGAGGATGGATGGACAGAGAAGCTGTGAGAGTATTTAGCTTCTCCCCCTTCCAATTCCTACACTAGCGGAAACGTTAAGGGCACGGGTCTCAACGTTTCACTTAAAAGAGAAGATTATCAATATCATTTTGCGATAATAGAAGATCCATTTTCGCAAGGCTTGAGTAACGGTTCATCGTTGGCAATTCATCCAAGATAACAATATCCGTTCCAAGTCGTTTTAAGAGTTTATCAACCATATTCGAGAGTCTCAATGCAAATGGTCCACTTGTAATAAAGCGAAGCGGTACAGCCTCCATCATCATGATGAGTTCTAAAATATAATTCTGAATCATTTTTGTCTCTAAATCTGTTTCTTGTAGGAAGATGATTTCACGTTCATCGGCTATCGCCAGCATAAACGCACCTGTTTTATAAAATCCCATGGCCGCAATTGGCGACAATGTCAACTGGATTTCAAAAGTTTCAGGAAAGATACCTCGAATCACCTTTTTTGCACGTAAAAGCGAGAAATCACTGAGCGCAACGGGTTCAGGTTTTACTTGGAAGAACGGCTTCAATTCTTCAATCTGATCGAAACTGATTTCCTTACGCGTCATATCTAATGACTTTACAGCCTTTGTTTTTTGATTATATTCGAGAATAGCATAGCAATCCGCGTCTTCTTGGTCGAGAATACTAGCAGCCTTCAAAAGCTCCTTCCAGTTGCCCTCTTGCAAGAGAATATCACTCACACGTAGCACAAACTGAACTTCTGACTTCTTTAAGTCTGCGAATAGATCAAATGGTTCATTGAAGCTCGATACCATCGGCAATTCTCTGGCCCCTTTTACAGGGTACCCCTTTTGCTTCAAGTATTCGATTTCCTCTTCATCGAAATCCGCACGTTTTGAAAACTGAATTTCGATGCCTTTTCTAAACCAAAACGCCTCAGTCCGTTCCTCTCCGACCACCTCATCCGACATGGTTACCAATCGTTCTGAGAGTCGATAACGAACAAGTTCTTCTTCGTTTTTGAAGAATAATAAACGTAAATCTTGCTGTTCATCACGTTCAATTAAAAAGAAAAACTTCACTGCTCCTCGTTTATTCTGAAAAGCAAAGGCGGCATTTTTGAGTTCTGTTTGCTTTTTTACGAGCTTAAATAGCAACGGTATACTTTGGTACAATTCCTGACTCATATACACTACCCCAATCTTTCTTTTATTCATTTATATTATACTACCTTTTACATAAATTTGATAGCGGTTTTAGTTTTTATTTAAAATATTATATATTTGATGTTTTTAAATGATTTAATTCCACCTGTGACTCATTTTTCCCACTATTCAATGAATTAATTCGTTTTTTTAATCTTGAATTTTTTCAACTTTTCAAAATTCTTAAACTTTTCTTAATCTATTTTCGGGCTCTTTCTTGTAATTTTAAGCAAAAAAAATACCCCCTCAAGCATTGAATGAACAATCCTTGACGGAGTATCTTATAAACAATATTTAATTAGCGATCGATTTCAGTAATTTTTCCTGTGTCGTTTGAAATCTTAACGTTCACTTGTTGTCCGTTAACTGATAAATCAAACTCCCAAATCACTTCACCGTGATCTTTATCGACGCTCCACTCACGAAGGACTCCTGTTGGGAATTCTTTTTGGGCGATAGCTGCCATCTCATCTACTTGTTTCAATGTGGCTAAGTCAATTTTTTCTTCATCATGTTCTTCTTTATCTGAAGTGGTTTCATTAACCTTCATGAAAGTCTTAGCTGACTTATCGTAACGGTACGTATATTCATTCGTATCGTTCATCGCTTCTACTTCATAGAACATTCCGTTTGAGTATTCTAATCCAGTAATGTCAAGAGCTGGGAATTCTTTCTTGAATGCATCTACAATTTCTTTTTGCATTGCATTTTGGCTTCCCATTGCTTCTTCAGAAGCATTGTTAGTTGCTACAGTTGTATTTGTATCAGTCGTAGCTGTTGCTTGAGTTGTCGCTTGCACAGTCGTTGGTTGAGCTGTTGTTGCTTGCGTAGTCTCTGCTGTTGCTGCTTGGTTAGAACAAGCGGCTAATAAGCTTGCGGCTGCAAGACCTAAGAGTTTTGTTGTTTTATTCATATTTCTACTCCATTCTTAAGTTTGGCTTATTATACCCTAGACTCATTGATTCTAAGAGAATGTTTTATGAAGTTCCAAAGAAAAAACACCCCATAGCTTTCGCTACAGGGTGCCTGAAAGTCACAGATTATTCATTTGTGTCTTCTTCAGAAGGTGTTGATTCAACAATAACAACTTCTGTTTGTTCCACTGGTAATACTGGTTCTGAAGTACTTGTTTCCATATTGCGGTAACGAGCCATACCTGTACCAGCAGGGATGATCTTACCGATGATAACATTTTCTTTCAATCCTAGTAAGTGGTCTTTCTTGCCACGGATAGAAGCATCTGTCAAGACACGAGTTGTTTCTTGGAATGATGCAGCAGACAAGAAGCTGTTTGTTTCTAATGAAGCTTTTGTAATACCTAATAATACAGGACGAGCTGTCGCAGGTACTTCACCGTTCATGATTGCAGAGCGGTTACGTTCTGTAAAGTCTGCAATATCAAGTAATGTTCCTGGAAGGATTTCTGTTGAACCTGGATCCATTACGCGAACTTTACGTAACATTTGACGAACCATTACCTCAACGTGTTTATCGCCGATTTCTACCCCTTGCATACGGTATACTTTTTGTACTTCACGTAATAGGTAGTTTTCAACTGATAATACGTCACGAACACGTAATAATTCTTTAGGATCGATAGAACCTTCTGTTAATGGAGCACCACGATCGATGATTTGTCCTTCTTCCACTTTTAGACGAGCTGTAAATGGAACTGTGTAAGAACGAGTATCTGTAGAGCCTTTAATTGTAATTTCTTTAGTACGGCTTCCAGCGTTTTCTTCGATAGAAACGACTTCACCCGCAACTTCACTGATTGTCGCAACCCCTTTAGGATTACGCGCTTCGAAGATTTCTTGGATACGAGGTAAACCTTGAGTAATATCGTCTCCGGCAACCCCACCGGTATGGAACGTACGCATTGTTAACTGTGTACCAGGTTCCCCGATAGATTGAGCGGCAATTGTACCAACTGCTTCCCCAACTTCAACTTCTGAACCTGTAGCTAAGTTACGTCCGTAACAGTATTTACATACACCATGTTTTGTATCACATGTGAAGGCTGAACGAATTGTAATTTCTTCGATTCCAGCTTCGATAATCTTACGAGCAATATCTTCAGTAATGATTTCATTGCGTGCTACTAACACTTCACCTGTTTCAGGATGTTTCACTGAACGTTGTGCGTAACGTCCTAACATACGTTCTTCAAGTGTTTCAATGACTTCATTTCCTTCTTTAATCGCAGTAATTGTTAAACCACGATCGCTTCCGCAGTCTGTTTCACGAATGATGACATCTTGCGCAACGTCTACTAAACGACGAGTTAAGTAACCTGAGTCGGCTGTCTTCAAGGCCGTATCGGTCATCCCTTTACGAGCACCGTGAGTAGACAAGAACATTTCCATAACGGTTAACCCTTCACGGAAGTTTGATGTTACCGGTAATTCCATGATCTTACCGTTAGGAGCGGCCATAAGACCACGCATACCAGCAAGCTGAGTAAAGTTAGAGATGTTACCACGGGCTCCAGAATCACTCATCATGAAGATTGGGTTACGAGAACCTAATGTGCGAATTAACGCTTTTTGGATATCATCTTTCGCTTTGTTCCATGTTTCGATAACACGTTCATAACGTTCATCATCTGTAATTAAACCACGACGGAATAATTTAGAGATGTTGTCGACTTGTTTATGTGCTTCTTCAAGAATTTCTTTCTTGTTATCCGCAACTGAAATATCTGCAATCCCTACTGTTAAACCAGCACGAGTTGAGAATTTATATCCTAAGTCTTTCATACGGTCTAACATCATTGAAGTTTCAGTGATATGGAATCGTTTGAACACTTCGGCGATGATTTGACCTAAGTTTTTCTTCTTGAATGGAGAAACGATTTCGCGTTTTGCGATTTCTTCTTTAATGTTTGCTCCTGGTTCTAAGAAGTATTTATCTGGTGTAGCCACTTCTAAGTTTTCCATTGTTGGCTCATTTAAGTAAGGGAATTCGTTTGGCATGATTTCGTTGAATAATAATTTACCAACTGTCGTTACCATCATTCTCTCTTTTTGCCAATCTGTAAATGGTTTATGTGGAAGTGAGCTTGCAGGAATCGCAATACGGCTGTGTAAATGAACGTATCCATTGTTGTAAGCCAAGATTGCTTCGTCCATGTCTTTGAAGAACATACCTTCACCAACACGGCCTTCTTGTTCCATTGTTAAGTAATAGTTCCCTAAAACCATGTCTTGAGATGGTGTAACTACTGGTTTACCATCTTTAGGGTTTAGGATGTTTTGAGCCGCTAACATTAATAAGCGTGCTTCAGCTTGAGCTTCTTGAGATAGTGGCACGTGAACCGCCATTTGGTCTCCGTCGAAGTCGGCATTGTAGGCTTCACACACTAATGGGTGAAGACGGATGGCACGACCTTCTACTAGAGTTGGTTCGAACGCTTGAATCCCTAATCTGTGAAGTGTAGGTGCACGGTTCAATAGAACTGGGTGTTCACGAATCACTTCTTCAAGGATTCCCCAAATATCATCATCTAAACGTTCAATTTTACGTTTAGCGCTCTTGATGTTTCCAGCGATTTCACGTTCAACTAATTCTTTCATTACGAAAGGTTTGAATAATTCAATCGCCATTTCTTTAGGAAGACCACATTGGTACATCTTCAAGTTTGGTCCTACTACGATTACAGAACGTCCAGAGTAGTCTACACGTTTACCAAGTAGGTTTTGACGGAAACGACCTTGTTTCCCTTTAAGCATGTGGCTTAATGATTTCAATGGACGGTTACCTGGTCCAGTTACTGGACGGCCACGACGACCATTATCGATTAAAGCGTCCACCGCTTCTTGTAACATACGTTTTTCGTTTTGAACGATGATACGTGGTGCATTTAATTCTAATAAACGTTTTAGACGGTTATTACGGTTAATCACACGACGGTATAAATCGTTCAAGTCACTTGTTGCAAAACGTCCACCTTCTAATTGAACCATTGGACGTAAATCTGGTGGGATAACTGGAATAACATCCATTACCATCCAACCAGGTTTGTTTCCTGATTCTTTGAAGGCATCTAAAATGTCTAAACGACGGATTGCACGAGTACGTTTTTGACCTTGAGCTGTTTTCAACTCTTCTTTTAATTCAGCGATTTCAGCGTCTAAGTCAACATTGTTTAATAACTCTTGAACAGCTTCCGCACCCATTGCAGCATGGAAACGAGTTCCGAACTCTGCACGTTTTTCACGGTATTCGCGTTCAGTTAATAATTGTTTGTGCATTAATGTTGTGTCGCCAGCGTCGATAACAACGTAGCTTGCAAAATAAATGACTTCTTCCAACGCACGTGGACTCATGTCTAACACAAGTCCCATGCGGCTTGGAATGCCTTTGAAGTACCACACGTGTGATACTGGAGCTGCTAATTCGATGTGTCCCATACGTTCACGACGAACTTTTGAGCGCGTTACTTCAACGCCACAACGATCGCAGACTTTCCCTTTGTTGTTGATTTTCTTTAATTTACCACAAGAACATTCTAAGTCTTTTGTTGGACCAAAGATTTTCTCGCAGAATAAACCATCGCGTTCTGGTTTTAAAGTACGGTAGTTGATTGTTTCTGGTTTTGTAACTTCACCATGTGACCACTCACGGATTTTCTCCGGAGAAGCTAACCCAATCTGCATACTTTCAAAATTATTTACATCTATCAAGGGGCCTACCTCCCTTTCTTTTGGAATTGCCCTACGATTCCAATAGTTCTATTACTCTTCGTCAGTATCAAAATTGTCTTCAACGTCTTCTACATCGGCTGCATCTTCTTCAGCTGCGTCAGCTGCTTCTTCTGCTGCTGATAATTCAGCTGCACGATCAGAATACTCATCTAATTGAGCACGTCTATCATTTGTTCTTTCAACGTCACTGAAACGAATTCCTTCGTCTTCGTCCATATCTTCAAGTTTGATTTCTTCATCTTGTGCGTCAAGTACTTTCATATCAAGACCTAAAGCTTGTAATTCTTTTACTAATACGCGGAATGATTCTGGAACTCCTGGACGTGAAATTTGTTGACCTTTAACGATTGATTCGTAAGTCTTCACACGACCAACAACGTCATCTGATTTGTACGTTAGGATTTCTTGTAATGTATAAGCAGCACCATAAGCTTCCAGTGCCCATACTTCCATTTCCCCGAAACGTTGTCCACCAAATTGCGCTTTACCTCCAAGAGGTTGTTGTGTAACGAGTGAGTATGGTCCAATTGAACGAGCGTGAAGTTTGTCGTCAACCATGTGGGCAAGTTTGATCATGTACATAACCCCTACTGACACACGGTTATCGAATGGTTCACCTGTACGTCCATCATATAGAATTGTTTTCGCATCACGAGCCATACCCGCTTCTGCAACAGTTCCCCATACGTCTTCATCTTGCGCACCATCGAATACTGGTGTTGCGATGTAAATACCTAATTCACGAGCAGCCATACCTAAGTGTAACTCTAACACTTGTCCGATATTCATACGTGAAGGTACCCCTAATGGGTTTAACATGATGTCAACCGGTGTTCCATCTGGTAAGAATGGCATATCTTCTTCCGGCATAATACGGGAAACAACCCCTTTATTACCGTGACGTCCGGCCATCTTATCCCCTTCATTGATTTTACGTTTTTGTACAATATATACACGAACTAATTTGTTTACGCCAGGTGCTAATTCATCACCTGCTGCACGTGTGAACACACGTACATCGCGGACAATACCGCCACCGCCGTGAGGTACACGTAGAGACGTGTCACGAACTTCACGAGCTTTTTCACCGAAGATTGCGTGTAATAAACGTTCTTCTGGTGATTGTTCTGTTAACCCTTTAGGAGTTACTTTACCGACTAAGATGTCACCATCTTTAACTTCGGCACCGATACGGATAATTCCGTCAGCGTCAAGGTTCTTCAATGCGTCTTCCCCAACATTTGGAATTTCACGAGTAATTTCTTCAGGTCCAAGTTTTGTATCACGAGCTTCTGAATCGTAGTCGTCGATGTGAATTGATGTATACACATCGTCTTTCACTAGACGTTCACTCATGATAACCGCATCCTCGTAGTTGTAACCTTCCCAAGTCATGAACGCTACTAGAACGTTTTGTCCTAATGCTAATTCACCTTTTTCCATAGAAGGTCCGTCTGCTAGGATTTCGCCTTTAACCACTTTATCCCCTTGTGCCACGATTGGACGTTGGTTGTAACACATACCCGCGTTTGATCCGTGGAACTTAGTGATTTGGTAAGTATCTAATGAGCCATCAGCTGTACGTACACGTACTTCTTTAGCATCAACGAATTCGACAACACCATCACGTTTACATAACAAGGCAACCCCTGAGTCATGTGCAGATACGTATTCCATACCTGTACCGATGAATGGTGCTTTTGGATTTAACAATGGAACAGCTTGACGTTGCATGTTCGCACCCATCAACGCACGGTTTGAGTCGTCGTTTTCTAAGAATGGGATACATGCTGTCGCAACTGCAACTACTTGTTTTGGAGAAACGTCCATGTAGTCCACGCGGTCTACTGGTACTTCTAAGTTTTCAGATACGTAACGCGCCATAACAACATCGTTTACGAAGCTTCCGTCTTCATTTAATGGAGAGTTTGCTTGCGCTACTACGAAGCTATCTTCTTCGTCAGCTGTTAAGTAGTCGATTTTATCTGTAACTTTATGAGTGTTCCAGTCTACACGACGGTATGGAGTTTCGATGAAACCATATTTGTTGATCTTCGCATATGTTGATAAGCTGTTTATCAACCCGATGTTTGGTCCTTCAGGAGTTTCGATAGGACACATACGGCCATAGTGAGAATAGTGAACGTCACGAACTTCGTATCCGGCACGGTCACGAGTCAAACCACCAGGTCCTAACGCTGATAGACGGCGTTTGTGTGTTAACTCTCCTAATGGGTTTGTTTGGTCCATGAATTGTGATAATTGAGAAGATCCGAAGAACTCTTTAATTGCCGCAACGACTGGACGAATATTTACTAATTGTTGTGGTGTCACTGTTGCAGTGTCTTGAATAGACATACGTTCGCGAACCACACGTTCCATACGAGATAACCCGATACGGAATTGGTTTTGTAATAATTCCCCTACTGAACGGATACGACGGTTTCCTAAGTGGTCGATGTCGTCTGTTGTTCCAATTCCTTCGTAAAGGTTTAAGAAGTAGCTGATTGTTGCGATAATGTCGCTTGCAGTTACGTGTTTTACGTCTTCAGCAACGTTTCCGTTACCGATTACTTTAATCACGCGTTCTGGGTCAGCTGGTGAGTAAACTTCTACTGTTTGAATTGTTACAGGGTCTTTGATCACACCGTCTTCTGATGGATGTAAAGTAAATAAGTTCGCACCTTTTTCAAGTACTTCTACTACTTTTTCCATTACGTCGCGTTCAAGAACAGTTCCTTTTTCAACAACGATTTCGCCTGTTTCAGGATCTACTAAGTTCTCAGCGATTGTTTGGTGTAATAAACGAGTTTTAAGATTTAATTTCTTGTTGACTTTGTAGCGTCCAACTGCTGCTAAATCATAGCGGCGTGGGTCGAAGAAACGAGCTGTTAATAAGTTACGTGAACTTTCAGCTGTTTTTGGTTCACCAGGACGTAGACGGTCATAAATATCTTTTAATGCTTCTTCTGTACGAGATTCATCCATACGTTTATGAACATCTTTATCTAATGTTAAACGTAATGTTTCGCTATCCCCGAAGATTTCTTGGATAAGGTCATCTGAACCGAAACCTAACGCACGAACTAATACCGTTAATGGGATTTTACGAGTACGGTCGATACGTACATAAGAAATGTCTTTTGAGTCTGTTTCGTACTCTAACCATGCACCACGGTTTGGAATTAATGTTGAACCATATAATTGTTTACCGTTTTTGTCAGGTCTGTCATGGAAATAAGCACCAGGAGAACGAACTAATTGAGATACAATTACACGTTCTGCACCATTAATGATAAATGTACCCATTTCAGTCATTAACGGGAAGTCACCAAAGAAAACTTCTTGGTCTTTTACTTCGCCAGTTTCTTTGTTCACTAAACGCATTTTCACGTAAATTGGAGCCGCGTAATTTGCGTCGTGGTTTCTAGCTTCTTGTATGTTATATTTTGGAGCATGTAATTCGTAATCTAAGAATTCCAATGACAAGTTACCAGTGTGGTCTTCGATTGGAGAAATATCCTTGAACATTTCGCGGATACCTTCATCTAGGAACCATTGGTAAGAATCTGTTTGGATTTCAATCAGATTAGGTAATTCTAATACTTCACTGATTCGTGCATAGCTTCTACGCACACGGTGTCTACCGTATTTCACATCATGATGTGCCAACTCTTCCACCCCTATAAAATTAGTATTGATAAATGTTACATTTTGATGACATTTATTAAAAGTTCGTAACAAATGAAGATTTCCGTCGATTTTTAAACAAAAAAAAACCAAAAGAATTGTTTGCTGTCATTTGTGAAAAATGCAAATTCTTTTGTTTTAAGCCTTTATTTGTAAGGAATTGGACAATATTTCAACCCCTCACACCGATTAAAATCTACACTTATTGCGTTATATTATTATACACAAAATCCCAAGTGCCGTCAAGGTCGACAACACTTGGGAAAATTAGATTTTATCTGGTTTTTCGGGGTTAATATGTGCCCTCTTCTACGGATTGATTCTTCACGATTTTCACAATCCGACTTGTTCCAAGACGACTTGCTCCTAATTCGATGAATTTTTCAGCATCTTCAATGCTAGAAATTCCGCCGGCAGCTTTCACAAGAACACCTTCGCCAACGTGTTTCTTCATTAATGCTACGTGCTCAAATGTTGCACCTGCAGTTGAGAAACCTGTTGATGTCTTAATGAATTCAGCTCCTGCTTTCGTTACGACTTCACACATCTTGATGATTTCTTCTTCAGTAAGAAGTGCTGTTTCGATAATCACTTTTAAGATGTGTCCGTCGCACGCTTCATGGATTTGACGAATCTCATCTTCCACTACATCGAAGCGTCCATCTTTCACATCACCGATATTAATGACCATATCGATTTCGCTGGCACCATTTTGAATAGCATCCTTTGTTTCGAAAACTTTTGTTGCTGTTGTGCTATAGCCGTTTGGAAATCCGATAACGGTACAGATGGCTAATTTTCCGTCTACGTAATCACTCGCACGTTTGACAAAAGAAGCTGGGATACATACTGACGCTGTTTCGTATTTCATCGCATCATCCAAAATCTCTTTAATTTCACTCCAAGTTGATGCTGGTAATAGCAATGTATGGTCTACTGTTTTCAAAATTTCTTTGATTTCCATATAATCCCTCTTTCTTATTTTGCTCGGTCTTCCTTAATTAAGTTACGAAGTGCTTCTACTGCTACTTTAATCGCTGCTTCAGTATCGTGAACGATTGGGTTTGATAAACCTGCTGCTTCACGTTCTTGGTTTCCTACTACTAGGAAAGTAGATCCAACGCGAACGCCTAAGTGGCTTGCTACTACAAACAACGCTGCAGATTCCATTTCAGAAGCCTTCACCCCAAGACGTTTCCAAGCTTCCCATTTATTTTGCAAGTCATAGCTTACTGGCATCACTTGTGGTTCATGTTGTCCGTAGAATGAATCTTTACATTGAACAACGCCTGCGTGTGTTGTGTAGCCTAAGCCTTTACCAGCATTAATCAACGCTGTTACGACATCGTAGTTTGCAATCGCTGGGAATTCGATTGGTGCGTACTCACGTGTTGTTCCTTCTGTACGAATCGCACCTGTCGCAATCACGATATCGCCACCTTTTACGTCAATATCAATTCCGCCACATGTCCCAACACGAACAAAAGTATCTGCCCCACTGCGTACTAACTCTTCAAGTGCAATTGCAGCAGATGGTCCACCAATCCCTGTTGATGTCACACTGACTTTTTCTCCATCCAAGTATCCTGTGTATGTCACGTACTCGCGATTATCAGCCACCAGTTTTGCATCTTCAAAATGCTCTGCGATTTTCGCGCAACGTTTTGGGTCTCCTGGTAAAATCACATAACGACCTACATCGCCTTTACGTGTATGGATATGATATTGTAATCCTTCTTCTGAATATTTCATGAAAAACTTCCTTTCCTTGCACGATACGTGCCCTGATATTGCCCTAGCAAACTAGGAAGGGGCCATGGTTTTTCCACAGCCCCAGATAGGAGGATGATGACAAATCTTCATCAAATAATTATGTCTATAAATGCCTTTTGCAATTATAGTTGAAAGGATTAAATAATTGGATATACAGTTACCATAATTATCTATATTTGCCTTTTCATCCCTCTACACTCACTAATATTTTACCAAAATCACCCTTCTTTTGCAAACGGTTCATTTTTGATTTTGGATACCCTAGCTTGATTTTCTTGTCGGCTAAAAGCTCATCTAACAGCTCCCAGAGACACGCCTCCATCTGGCTTTTGGGATTTGGAACGGGACGCATGAGCGGGCGCCAAACTTCTTCCACTCGCTTTACAAAATCCATCATTTCAACGTCTCCCTTAAAGGCCATTTGTTCCAACAGAATCCACGCATGTCCCTTCCAGACAAGATTGGGTACTTTAAACGTCTCTGTATAAATCGGAAAAGTCAAGAAACGGCTCGGCAAGTCCTCAAGCGTTTGCCTACATCGATATAATTTCACGAGAAAGGCCCTCGTTAGCGGAGAGGCTAATTTCTTAAAGAGCATCGTAT
>JAGZLX010000037.1 GCA_018364485.1 Granulicatella adiacens | reverse complement strand
TCCCTGCACTCATAAATGAGACAAGGGCAAATTGCATAGATCCAGCATATACAAATACACTTGAAAAAATAGAAGCCCATGCCGGAAATCCTTCTTGTGACATCAGGAGTGCAAATGCAATCCCTAAAAAGATATACCCGAAACAGATGGGTAAACTAATCTTAAATGCTTGTTTCAATTCGTTCATACATTCTCCTAAAAGCAAAAAAAGATTGAAAGTCTGATATACCAGACTTTCAATCTCTTATTTTACCCTATTTTTATAAAGATTTAAATGTATTCACTACGTTTTCTACAGTGAAGCCTAATGTTTCCATTACTTTATTTCCGTTACCTGATAAACCGAAGCGGTCGATTGTCACAGTAGCCCCATCTAAACCAACATATTGTCCCCATCCAAAGCTTGCGCCCATTTCAACGGCAACACGTTTACGAACATCACTTGGTAATACTGATTCGCGGTATTCTTTAGGTTGTTCTTCGAATAAGTTCATGGATGGCATTGAAACAACAGATACATCAATACCTTCTTCTGCAAGAACTTTTTGCGCTTCAATGGCAAGAGCCACTTCAGAACCTGTCGCAATCAAGATACCTTCAGGAGTATCGCATTTTTGTGGGCTAACCACATATGCCCCACGTTTAACCCCTTCATAAGCTAATTCCCTTGAGTGCTCTAGAACTGGTAAGTTTTGACGTGAGAATACGAGTACTGATGGACGGTCTTTCGTTTCTACAGCCACTTTCCAAGCAGCAGTTACTTCGTTACCGTCAGCAGGACGAATCACGTTTAAGTTTGGAGTTGCACGGAACGCAGCCAATTGTTCAATTGGTTCATGAGTTGGTCCATCTTCCCCAACTGCAATAGAGTCATGTGTATACACATAAATGGCTGGCAAGTGAGAAATCGCCGCAACACGCATTGCTGCTTTTAAGTAATCGGCAAATACGAAGAATGTACCTCCGTATACACGGTTACCACCATGAAGAAGCATACCGTTCATCGCAGCTCCCATTGCAAATTCACGAACCCCAAACCAGATGTTTCTTCCACCATAATTTTCGTATGAGAAGTCGCTGTCTGCTTTGTTCATTGTGTTATTTGATGAAGAAAGGTCCGCAGATCCACCCCAGAAGAATGGAATGTGTTTTCCTAATTCTTGAATCGCAGCTTGGCTTGTTACACGAGAAGCCATTGCTGGGCTACCAAATTCATATGAAGGTAATACTTTTTCTAAATCTACTTCGATGTTTTCTGCAAAGCTATCTTCGAACTCTTTAGCAAGTTCTGGATAAGCTTGTTTATAGTCTTCAAATAAAGTTTTCCATTCGTTGTAGTCATTTTCACCTGTTTGAACTAATAATTTATCAAAACGATGTTGTACTTCTTCTGGAACTTCAAACGGACCATATTCCCATCCGTATTTTGCTTTTGTTGCAGCAATACCATCAGGTCCTAAAGGTGTCCCGTGAATTTTATTTGTTCCTTGATTTGGAGCCCCATAACCAATAATTGTTTTCACTTCGATAATCGTTGGTTTTTCATCTTGTCCTTGTGCTTCTTCAATAGCTTCAGCGATTTCGTCTAAGTCGTTTCCATCTTCAACACGAATATAGTTCCAACCTAAGCCTTTGAAGCGTTTCTTCACGTCTTCAGTGAACACTTTATTTAATGGTCCATCTAAGCAGATGTCATTTGAATCGTATAGTACGATTAATTTGTTTAATTTCAATGTTCCTGCTAAAGATGCAGCTTCATACGAAATACCTTCCATCAAGTCTCCATCACCACATAATACATACGTATGGTGGTCAACTACTGGGTAGCCTTCACGGTTGAATTTTGCAGCAAGGTGCGCTTCAGCCATAGCCATCCCAACAGCGTTAGCAAACCCTTGGCCAAGAGGACCCGTTGTTGCATCTACCCCATCTGTATCATGTACTTCTGGGTGTCCTGGTGTTTTACTTCCAAGTTGACGGAAGTTTTTCACATCTTCAATCGATAAGTCATAGCCTGATAAATGTAATAAAGCATATAACATTGCAGATCCATGACCTGCTGATAATACAAAGCGATCGCGATCGACCCAAGTAGAACGTTTTGGGTTTACTTTTAAATATTTAGACCAAAGTACATAAGCCATTGGTGCCGCACCCATTGGAAGTCCAGGGTGTCCTGAATTCGCAGCTTGAATCGCATCCATACTTAGTGTACGAATCGTATTCACTGCTAGTTGATCGGTTTTATCAAACATACAATCACTCCTTAAATATATTGATTCCTTTCGGAACTTACTCTTCTATTTTACTAATCCATGACTGCTTTTGCAACCGTTATTTTTATGATAAATAAAACATAGTAAACCCTTGCAAAATACACATTTCCTTCACGGGCTCCACATATTTTTAGGAACAAAAAAAGGCTGAAAATTTCAGCCTTCTCTCATCTATTCTGCGTCGCGGTTATGCAATCCTTTTTCTTTTTGAATCGCTTTTAGTTTATCTGGAGTCACGTCATTTCCTTCTTCATCGACGATTTTTAATCCTTCGATGTGATTACGCATGCCTCCACGAAATGCTTCTAAATACTCTTGACGTAAGAGTTGTTGTTCTTTTTCTTCCGTTGGAGTTAATTTTCCTTCTTTTTTCTTTTTCGCTAATTCATTAATACGGTTTAATTTTTCTTCTGATAACATTTTTGTCATTCCTTTCCTTGGCTTCGTCTCCTAGTGTAGCACGAGACGACATTTTTTCCTAAAAATCTGAATTACATACGAACATTTGTTTGATTTCTGTTTACAAAGTGTGTTACACTAGTCTCAAAGAAGGAGATGTTCCGATGGCAAATTTAAAAGATTCAAGACAATTAGATGTATTACAGTTTATTTATAAAGAAGTTCAAGAGCACGGTTATCCGCCAACAGTGCGTGAAATTTGTAACGCCGTTCAGCTTTCTTCGACTTCAACCGTTCATGGTCACTTATCAAGACTTGAGAAAAACGGCTTAATTCAACGTGACCCAAGTAAACCACGTGCCATTGAATTAACGATGGCAGGCCTAAAAGCAATCGGCGCTAAATCAACGGCGATTCCAATGCTTGGTGTGGTTACAGCCGGTGAACCAATTCTTGCTGTAGAAGAAGCAAGTGACTTCTTCCCTATTCCACCAGAATTGCAAAATGATGCAGATGATTTATTCATGCTTCGTATTAAAGGGGACAGTATGATTAACGCTGGGATCTTTGATGGTGATTCTGTCATTGTCCGTAAGCAATCAACAGCCTCAAACGGTGAAATCGTCATTGCGATGACCGAAGAAGACACTGCAACTTGTAAGAGATTCTATCTTGAAAGCGACCATGTGCGCCTAGAACCAGAAAACGACACAATGGATCCTATCATCTTACCGAACTGTACGATTTTAGGAAAAGTCGTTAGCTTATACCGCAGTCGTATTTTCTAAACCAAACGAAAACCTCCGTCCAATCATGGGCGGAGGTTCTTTTTGATTTCATTACGCTTTTAATGTTACTTTCCCTATTTCTGATTTTCCTTCTACAGCACCTTCTGTAGCTACCATAATAGATTCCACTTTATCCATATTTGTAAAGAGCACCATCATCGCAGTATCTTTACCAGCTTCTTTTAGCGCATCTAGGTCCACAGTCGATAGCACTGTATTTTCATCCACTTTTTGTCCAACCGTTACTGTTGTTTCAAAAGGGCCCCCTTTTAACTCAACCGTATCAATTCCCATATGCACAAGCACTTCTAATCCGCCAGAAGTTTGAATACCTACCGCATGAAGTGTTGGGAAGACATTTACGACTTCCCCTTTTACTGGAGAAGTAATCACACCACTTGCTGGAATGACCGCAAATCCGTCCCCCATCATCTTCCCAGCGAACACTGGATCATTCACTTGTGTAATGGGAACAATTTCTCCACCTGCTAGTGCAAATACTGGCACTTCTTTTTCTACTTGATTCTTTTTAAAAAATCCAAACATTTTATCGTCTCCTTATTCTGGTTGAATGGCATGTAATGTATTTGAGAAAATCGATCGTTTGCGTTCCTTATCGATTTCCTTGTAGTAACTATATAAAATATCAACAATGACAAGTACTGGAAATTGCGGTGTAATTGCCGTTCCTTGTTCTAAGGCGTTCTTCATCGCAATCAGCACTAATTCGTCACAATCATGTTGAAGCTCCTCGCTCTTCTTAGAGGTAATCAGAACGGTCTTAGCTCCTTGTTGTTTGGCAATATTCACGGCATTCACAACACTCTCATTGGCAGACACCGTAATTCCAATCACAAGGCAATCTTCATCGACTAAAACGCGATTCATGAGCATCGTATGTAAATCCGTAATCGCTTCGCAAATCATCCCGAGTCGCATAAATCTAAATTTCATCTCTAGCGCTGCTAAACCCGAGCTACCTTGGCCGTATATATACACGCGCTTGGCCTTACTGAGCATGTCGCACACATGAATCAGTTGTGCTTCATTGATGAGCGAGAAGGATTTGGTTAAGAGATCAGCATAATCGTCTAGCACAATTTTGGTTAAATCATTATGCAAATTCGACTCTTCTTGTTTCCCTTTTTGATAGTCATAAATAAACTGCCTATATCCTTTATAGCCACACTTTTGAGCAAATCGTGTTAAGGATGGAATCGATACGAATAAACGTTTTGAGACTTCTTGCGCTGATAACGATTCATTTTCCGGAATGACTCCTAGAAAATATTTGGCAATCGTTTTTTCAATTGGCGTCAAAGTATCATAAATCGATTCAATCATCGGTGCTACTTTTTTCTCAAATGACAACATAACCTTTTCCCCTTTGCATTGCTACTTTCATTATAGCACAGGTTCTGGGAAAGATTTTGTCTTTTTTCAAAAAATAAAAGATGGACTAATCATTAAGACTAGTCCATTGATTGGTGAATTTACACGACTAATCGTCTACACCTAAAATTTCGTTAATATTGTTCTTGTAAAGAATTGCTTTCGCACCGTAAATGGCTTGAATACCACCTTTAACATCTAAAACATCTACGGCTCCGATATCTTTCAACGTTGCTTTATTTACTTTTTCAACGTCTTTAACAGATACACGTAAACGAGTGATACAAGCATCTACGTCTTCGATATTTTCTGCTCCACCTAGAGCTTCGATAATACGAACGCTATCTTGTTTCAAGCTATCGCGTGTTTCAACAACTGGTTTGTCATCTGATAATAAATCATCTTCAATACGTCCTGGTGTTGCTACATTGAATTGAGTGATGAACCATCTGAATACGACATAGTATAGACCACTCCAGATAAGTCCAAATGGAATTTCTAATAACCAGTTTGTCTTATCGTTACCTTGCAAGATACCGAATAATGTGAAGTCGATAACCCCACCTGAGAATGTATTACCGATAGAGATATTTAGAATATCTGCAATGAAGAAACTTACCCCATCAAGGAATGCGTGAATCACATATAATACTGGACTTACGAATAAGAACATGAATTCGATTGGTTCTGTAATACCAGTAATGAATGAAGTTAACGCAACCCCTAAGAATAAACCAGCGTATTTTTTACGACGATCTTTTGGTACACAGTGATACATTGCTAAGCAGGCTGCTGGAAGACCGAACATCATTGTTGAGAAACGACCAGCGAAGAAACGAGTTCCTTCAGTAAATAAACCTACGTGATTTGGATCTGCTAATTGAGCAAAGAAGATTTTTTGAGCTCCAGCTACTGTTTGACCAGCAACGACTTCAACACCACCTAATTCTGTATACCAGAACATTGGATAAATCATATGGTGTAATCCGACTGCCCCACATAGACGCATTAAGAATCCATATAAGAATGTACCAATAGGACCCGCTTGTGAGATATATCCACCAGTTGAAACTAATAATTGTTGGAATGGTGGCCATACTAAGAAGAAGATAGCGCCTACAAAGATAGAAGCAAATGAAGTTACGATAGGAACAAAACGGCTACCACCGAAGAATCCAAGTACTTGTGGTAATTGAATATTGTTGTAGCGGTTATGTAACCAAACAGCGATTGAACCAACTACGACAGCACCGATAACCCCAGTATCAATCGAAGCATCTTTTGCCATAAATAAGCCAACAAGAGCTTTGATTGTAGCAGTCATTACTAAGTAACCCGTTACCCCAGCAAGTGCTGCAGTTCCTTTGTCACGTTTCGCTAAACCGATACAGAGCCCAATACAGAGAAGAAGTGCAAGGTTTGCAAAGATAACTTCCCCAGCTTGACTCATAACTTTAAAAATTGCTTGTAAAACGTCGTTATTTAAAACAGGATATGTGGCTACTGTTGTTGGGTTGGATAAAGCTCCACCAATCCCTAATAACAAACCAGCTGCCGGTAAAATGGCAATCGGCAACATAAAGGCCTTCCCAATTTTTTGTAAGACTTTAAACATGTGGTTTTCCCCCTTAAACTTTAAATCAGTGATGTTTAATGTTTTTCTACTTGTTGAATGGCATCAACAAATTTTTTCGTGATAAGTTGTGGACGAGTAATCGCTGAACCGACAACGACACTATACGCGCCTAACTCAAGCACACGTTTCACCTTTTCAGGTGTATCGATATTTCCTTCTGCGATGAGTGGATGTTTAATTCGCGCTAAGACGGTTCTTAAGATTTCGAAATCATTCGCTTCGATTTTATCTCCTTTACTTTGTTTCGTATATCCTACTAAAGTACTTCCGATAAAATCAAAACCGAGTTCATCAGCATGAATCATTTCGTCAACTGTAGAACAGTCTGCCATCAATAATTGATCTGGATATTTTGCTCTAATTTCATGGTAGAAATCATCGAGCGTTTGTCCATTTGGTCGAGTCGATGTAGTTGCATCAAGAGCAATAATCTCTGGTTTCACCGTCATCAATTCGTCAATCTCTTTCATCGTAGCGGTAATAAAGACGTCGGCATCATCATAATCACGTTTAATAATTCCAATAACTGGTAAATCGACAGCCTCTTTAATCGCTTTGATGTCAATCACTGAATTGGCACGAATTCCTTTCGCTCCTCCTTCCTGTGCAGCAACTGCCATACGAGCCATAATATAATCACTATGTAATGGTTCATGCGGCAATGCTTGGCATGATACAATTAATTGACCTTGTAATCTCATAAACAGCCTCCTTCTATTTTTAGTAAAACCCTTACATTTTTAGTATACTCACCTTAGAAAACATTTTCAATATTACATTAGATTTTAGTAACTACTTTCAGAATCAGATGCAAATCACTGACCTATCACACTTTTATAGAAATTACTTTCATCAAAAAAGCCAATCTTGTAAGAACAAGATTGGCTTTTCGTTACATTTTAATGAGTTGATGCTTGAATGCATAAATCGTTGCTTGCGTTCGGTCTTCTACTCCTAATTTTGAAAGAATATTGGATACGTGTGTCTTCACAGTCTTCAATGTGATAAACAACTCGTCTGCAATTTCTTGGTTGGATTTCCCTTGTGCGATTAGAAGTAACACTTCTAATTCACGCTGCGTTAAATCCTCGTGTAGGAAGTGTTGTTGCTTCATTTGAATACGATTCACGAGTTTATCTGTGACTTGTGGTTCAAATACGCCATCACCATTATACGTATCTCGGATAGCTTTTGCGATTTGAGACGCTGAAGCTGTTTTTAAGATATAACTCTTTGCTCCAGCGTTGATGGCTGGAAAGACCTTCTCATCATCAATAAAGCTCGTTAAGATGATAATTTTCGCTTCTGGCCACTTTTCAAGAATTTCCTTTGTCGCTTCAATTCCATCCATCTCAGGCATCACAAGGTCCATCAAGATAATATCTGGTTTTAAAGATAGTGCTTTTTCAACACCTTCACGGCCATTTTTTGCTTCATCAATTACTTCAATGTCATCTTGCATCGATAGATACGAAGAAACGCCTAGTCGTACCATTTCGTGATCGTCTACTAGTAATACATTAATCATTGTTCATCCTCCATGTCACGACTGAGCGGAATCTTGATTTCAATTGTCGTTCCTTGATTTGGGAAGCTGACAATTTTCACCTGTCCACCGAGTCCTTGCACTCTTTCTTTCATATTATTAATTCCATAGCTTCCCGGAAGAATTTCCTCACTATTAAATCCAACCCCATTATCCTCTATCTTAAAGAGAACGTTGGAGTCTGTTTGTCGTAAGTATACTTCCAAAGTCGTTGCATGCGAATGACGCAATGTATTCGATAGAAGTTCTTGGGCGATTCTGAAGAGGTGATCTTCGACGCCTTCAGGAAGTTTCACGTCTTCTATATCCCAATGAATCTTCATTTGCACTTTCGTTTGCAATTCGACAAGTAATCCTTCGATACCTGCTTTCAACGATTTGCTTTCTAGTGAAATTGGTCGAAGGTGTAGAAGCAATGCGCGCATCTCCGATTGTGCTTGTGAGAGCACATGTTCAATCATCTTCAATTGTTTTTGTTCTTTTTCATCAAACTTGTCAGCACGTTCGTTTAAGGCAGAAATCATCATCATCGCCGCAAAGAGCTGCTGGCTTACAGAATCATGTAATTCGCGAGCGATACGGCGTCTCTCTTGTTCGATAACCTGCTCTTTTGTTTCAGTCCCTAAAAACTGCGGCTTGCTACCTAATTGCTGTACTTCTAATGATAATTTTTCTAATCGTTCTGAGAGTGCAGCCGTTTGTTCGTAGAAATCATTTAAGTCTACAACTGTTGCTTCCATAATCCAATTTGGGCTATCGGCTTCTTTTACGAGTGTCGTCTTAGCTTTTTGAATCATAAGTAACTGCTCGCTAATTTTACGCTCTGCCTGGCGATTTAGGATAATCATTATAGAAGCAGTCACAAAACCAAAGAATAAAATCAATAATAGAAATAGTGTAATCGTTCCAAGCATCTCTTGAATACTTAGCGTCTCTACTATTTCATAGCGAATCCATCTGCGGAATAGGAATAGGAAAACAGTACTAACAAAACTGTAAACCGCTGAATAAAGCATCCAGCTTTTAACGAGGCGTTGCTTCATGCTTCAATCACCTCAATTTTCCCAGCGACAATCGTTGTATAAATCTTAATCTTCTTCGTGCTACGATTGTATCCTGAACTATATAACTGAATAGATTCATTACTTAATGCGTATGTTTGTCCTTCAAACTCCACTTGACCGCCGAATGCATGATGATGAATCATGACTCCTACCCCGTACGGAACTAAAATTCGAACACGACCAAATCCTTTTCGAATGACGATCACATTTTCCTTAGCGGGAAGAATCGTGTTTCCTAAATCGATGATGGTGTCTCCTACAAGCTGCCCTGCATTAATATCATTCCACTCATATGGTTCGTTCCCCACTTCTTGATTTCCAAACCAATCATATCGATGAATTTCTCCTGGTGTCGGTGTATCTTCATGAGAGTTCACAAAAATATATTCTTGTCGGCCCTTTTTCGAAAACATTCCTGAGAAAGAAGCAATCGAGAAACTATCTTTAGTAAAGAATAACAGGAGCAATGCCCCAATCATTCCTAGCCAAATACCCGCAGTGGATAGAAGCGGTAAAATGATAAAGAGTGCCCCAAAGCACATTCCACTATTTCTTAAAAATTTAACACGTCTAAAAACAATAAAACTAAACATTGTAATGGCGACCCCAATTGAAAAGAAGATGAAGAGGCCCAATTTTGAAGTCATTTCAATAGCGGAGACAATCACTCCCATTAATAGTACAATTAGTATTCGTTTCAGTTTATTCATCTTCTCACCTCCGTTACAGGTATTAGTATACCATCTTCTCACGTTCAATCCTATCATGAATTGAAAATCCTTCCATCAGACTTAAGGATGAAATCGAACAAAAAAGAGCTAGGACATTTCCTAGCTCTTCTTCGTTTCAAATGAATGGATTACGCAGATTGAATATCAATAATTCTGATTTTCATTTCTCCGCCTGGTGTTGGAATCACCACTTCTTCATTTAGTTTTTTACCAATAATTCCTTTGGCAATTGGAGAGTCATTTGAAATTTTACCTTCAACTGGGTTTGCTTCAGCACTACCCACGATTGTGTAAGTTTCTTCGTCTCCATCTGGTAATTCGATAAACGTAATTTTTCTTCCTAGTGAAACAACATCTTTTTCTACATTGTTATCATCGATGATTTCCGCAAAACGAATCATTTTTTCTAACGTTGAAATACGTCCTTCTACGAATGCTTGCTCATCTTTAGCTGATTCATATTCAGAGTTTTCAGATAAGTCACCGTAGCTACGAGCAATTTTGATACGCTCTACGATTTCTTTACGTTTAACGACTTTTAATTCTTCTAATTCAGCTTCAAGTTTTGCTTTCCCTTCAAGCGTCATTGGAAATACTTTTTCAGTCATACGATTCTCCCCTATATCGTTTTTTTAGATTATCTCAATCTACAATGCTAAAACTTTAACATTTTATAACCGAGATTGCAAGCCCTAGAGAAAAATTTAATTGTATTTTAACTACTTATTTTGAGCATAACCCCATAAAAAAGCCCCTAGGACAGCGTTCCTAGGGGTTAACAATTTAATTTAAATGAGATAAAATTGAAGCAATTTTTGTAGTCATTAAGTCAATCGCTACTGTATTTGAACCACCTTCAGGGATAATAATGTCCGCGAATTTTTTCGTTGGTTCAATAAATTGGTGATGCATTGGTTTTACAACCGACATATATTGATGAATGATTGAATCGAGTGTTCTCCCACGTTCCACCATGTCACGTTTAATACGTCGAATGATACGAATATCGTCGTCCGTATCTACATACACCTTGATGTCCATCAAATCACGCAAGCGTTCATCTTCAAGAATAAGAATTCCTTCAATTAGGATAACATCTTTTGGCTCTTGATGGATTGTTCTATCGCTTCTTGTATGATTTTCATAATCATATACGGGCTCTTCAATCGATTCGAAATTAATTAATTTATTCATATGTTCAATTAATAAATCTGTATCGAAAGCAAATGGATGGTCATAGTTCGTTTTTAAACGTTCTTCAAACGGCATATGACTTTGATCTTTATAATAGTAGTCTTGATCAATTTTACAAATCGTTAAATCTGGGAAGTTCTCCAAAATTTTACGACTCACACTTGTTTTCCCACTCCCAGAACCACCTGTAACTCCGATAACGATTGGCTTTTTCTTTTCCATGACCTACTCCTTATTATCAATATACTTAGCTTTTAACTCTAAATGTTCTTCATACGTTTTCGCATAGTAGATTTCTTTTGTATGAATATCTGCTAGGAAGTATAAGTACTCTGTATCAGCCGGTTCCATCGCTGCAACAATGGCATCCTCACTTGGGCTGTTATAAGGTCCAGGACCTACGCCATAGTTTTTATAGAGATTATATGGAGAATCTACTTCTAAGTCTTCTAAAGAAAGGGCTTCTTTGTGTTCGCCTAACGCGTATTGAACAGACACGTCTGTTTGAAGCATCATATTATCTTTAATACGATTATGGAATACACTAGAGATTTTCTTACGATCTTCTAGTTTAGTCCCTTCTTTTTCGATTAAAGAAGCCATTGCCATAGTTTCTTGCAATGTATAGTCACTTGCTAAAATCTTATCGTAGTATTTCGACATAACTTCATCTGTTTTAGCAACCATTTCTGTAATTAACATTTGAAGTGTTTTTGAGTCATTCATATCGTATGTCGCTGGGAATAAGTATCCTTCAAGTACATATTTCACTTGGTAGCCATTATACGATTGAGTCAATAATTTAGGGAATTTTTGAACTAAATAACGTAAGAAATCTTCGTCTTGAACTTTTGCCATGAAATCTTCAGCAGAGTATTTTGTAGATTTTTCAACTTCTTTGGCGATTTCAGTTAATTGTTCCCCTTCACGAATTAGAACTTTTGTCGCGTTTTGATCTTTATCTTTTCCTTGACCCGAAAGTTCCGCGATAATTTCATCGAGTGTCATACTCTTAGAAACATGGTACAATCCTGATTTAAATCCAGAAACGTTTTTGAATTTCAAATAGAAATTGAAGAGTTTCGAATTACGGATAATTCCTTCATCCTGAAGCGCTTTTGATACTTCTTTAACAGATGCTCCTTGTTCAATTTCAAATGAAATCAATTCGGTTTGTGCTGTATCAACCGGTTGTGTTTCTCCTTTAATATAATTCCAAGTAAAGAATCCCCCTACTAGGACAATTACTAAAAGTGCAATCATAAAATATTTCATTATCTTTTTGATAATAGAAGTTTCCTTTTTACGAATATCTCTTTTCGTATCCGTATCAGAAATTAAGGAATGCTTTTTATGTTCATTCTGAGACATTGTCTTCCCCCTTAAATTGGTATCAAATGATAACCATAGTTGTAGTTATTATACCTCATTCTTATTGAAAAATGAAGAAAGTCAATCATAAAGAGTGCCCCTGAAACAAAAAAGCTTGAGGTTCCCCCCAAGCTCTATTATTGATTATAAATCTTCTTCAGCTAAGAATGTGTTTAATACTTCTTCAACCATATCCCATTCAGCTTCAGTTTCGATTGGGTTTAATTGACCTTCAGTACCATCTTCGCCTTCAACATATGAGAATGCTTGTAATTCTACTTCTTCTCCTTCAGGAATTCCTGCTGGGTAGCATAATACATATGATTTATTGAAATCATCTGATTCGAAAGTGAATAATACTTCGTGTAAAATTTCATTTCCTTCTTCGTCGATGATTGTAATATGTTCATGACCTTCGTGGCCTTCTAAGTGATCATGTTCATGATCGTGATCGTGATGTTCTGTCATTTTCTTTCCTCTTCCCTTTGTTATTGATTTCCATTTAAATCTAAATAGTTTTGCAAAATCATGACTGCAGCTAGCATATCAATGACTTGTTTGCGTTTCTTTCTTGAAACATTACCCTCTTCGACAAGCATTCGTTCCGCCTGCATCGTCGTGAGTCTTTCGTCATGATAGACGATTGGAATTTCTAGTCGTTTCTCTAGGCTTGCACCATAACGACGGGACGCTTCTACACGTGGTCCTTCCGTATTATTCATGTTCTTTGGAAGACCTATGACGATTTTCTCAACACCGTACTCTTCCACTAACTCGACAACACGTTTGAACCCGAATTCTGAAGCATTCTCATTAATCGGAATTGTTTCAACCCCTTGAGCAGTCCAACCCATTAAATCACTAACGGCAACGCCCACAGTTTTACTTCCGACATCTAATCCCATTAATCTCATACTAGGCATCTCTTCCTGTTGAGCGGATATAATGTCTAATGAGTTCTTCCAAAATTTCATCTCTTTCGTGACGACGAATTAGGTTACGTGCATCACGATGTCTTGGAATATAAGCTGGGTCTCCAGATAACAAGTATCCTACGATTTGATTAATCGAACTATACCCCTTCTCATTCAACGCATCATAAACGATGGTTAATGTTTCTTGAACGGTTTTTTCGTCCTTTTCATTAAATTTAAATAGGACTGTTTCATCTATTGAACTCATAGCGACACCTCATTTCAATATATATACCTATTTTACAAGATTTTAGGTAAAACTACAATTGATACTTACCGATTCTTAACATTTAGAAAGCCTTTCCTTTGCTTTTAAATCAAAAACCTTCCACGGGACTCTCTTCAAATCCATGGAAGGTTTCATTTTGCATTACATTATTTAGCTAAATATTCTTTAAGCAATTCGAATGCTTGTGGAATACCTGCAGGGTTCTTACCACCTGCTTGAGCCATATCAGGACGGCCTCCGCCTCCACCTTGGATAGCTGGAGCAATTGCCTTAATGATATCGCCTGCTTTTAATCCTTTTGCATTTGCGTCTTTAGATACGGCTACTAAAAGGTTCGCTTTATCAGAAGAAGCAGTACCTACTACGAAGATATCGCTCGCACCTTTTTGTCTCCATGTATCTGCTAATTGACGTAATTCATCCATCTCTTTATTTTCAAGAGCTACAGTGATGAATGAAGTTCCGTTTACTTCTTCTACATTGTTGAAGACATCTGCGACTTCAGCTTTCATGATTTTAGCTTTTAGTTTCGCAATTTCCCCGTTTGCTTCTTTCAATTCTTGACCTAAAGTAGCTACACGTTCTACCACTGTATCTAATTGGATGGCTTTCACTTCACCAGCCACTTGTTTTAATAAGTTTTCGTGATGGCTTAATAAATCAAAGGCTTCTTTACTTGTCACAGCTTCAATACGACGAACGCCGGCACCAATACCAGATTCAGAAACAATCTTGAACAATCCGATTTCTTGAGTGTTCGCTACATGGATACCACCACAAAGTTCGATTGACCAGTCGCCAATGTTGACCATACGAACTAATTTACCGTATTTTTCACCAAAGAGTGCCATTGCCCCGCGGCTCTTCGCATCTTCTAGTGTTGTTTCAACAGTAATGACTTCTAACCCAGCCCAGATTTTCTCGTTTACAATACGTTCCATTTCAGCTAATTCTTCAGCAGTAACTTGTCCGAAGTGACTGAAGTCGAAACGTAAACCAGTTGGTGTTACAAGAGAACCTGCTTGGTTTGCGTGAGTTCCTAGAACATCTTTTAATGCTTGGTGTAATAAGTGAGTTGCTGTGTGGTTTTTAATGATTTTAGCACGTTCAGATGCATCCACCACTAATGTGTAAGTTGCGTTTACTTGTAAGTCGCCTAACACTTCAACTGTGTGTAATGGTTGTCCGTTAGGAGCTTTCTTCACTTGTAAGACATTCGCTACAACGGTACCGCTGGCATCTTGGATTGTACCGTGGTCTGCTAATTGTCCACCCATTTCAGCATAGAATGGTGTACGGTCGAATACTAATTGTGCATGAGCATCTTTATGTGCAGATTCAACTAATTCATCATCCACAACAATCGCTTTTAACACGCCTTCTTCAGTTGTTGAAGCATATCCAACGAATTCACTCTCTACAGTGATATCACGTAATACTGCAGATTGTACGTTCATTGATGTTTCTGTATTACGAGCAGCACGCGCACGGTCTTTTTGTGCTTGCATTTCTGCTTGGAATCCTTCTTCATCAACTGTGAAGCCATTGTCGCTTGCGTATTCTAATGTTAATTCATATGGGAATCCATAAGTATCATATAGTTTGAACGCATTTTCGCCAGAAAGTGTTGTTTCGTTTGCTTCTTTCATGTCCGCAAAAATAGTTTCTAAGATTGCTAAACCATCGTGAATTGTTTCTTGGAAACGAT
>JAGZLX010000036.1 GCA_018364485.1 Granulicatella adiacens | reverse complement strand
GTCAGTGTGGATTCAAACTCCATACTTTATCCCAGATGAAAGTGTCCAAGAGGCGTTAAGTATTGCTGCGATGTCTGGAGTGGACGTGCGCGTGATGATTCCGTGTAAGCCGGACCATCCAGTCGTTTACCGTGCGACAGAATATTATTCAAGCCAATTATTGAAATCAGGTGTGAAGATTTACGTGTATCAAAAAGGATTCCTTCATGCCAAAACAATGGTCGTTGATGGTGAAATGGCAACCGTTGGGACCTCTAACTTTGATATGAGAAGTTTTCGTTTAAACTTCGAAGTGAATGCCTTTATTTATAACGAACAGTTTGCTAAAAAAGTCGAGGAAGATTTCGCGAATGACTTGAAGAATTGTACCATTGCCAACGAAAAATACTTCGAAAAACAGGACCGCTGGAAGAGATTTAAACAGAAATTTTCTAGGCTGTTTGCACCAATCTTATAGGATACGAGGGCGAACGCTCAGGACTGAATCACTGGACTGATATGACGCAAGGGACTTGGAACAAGTCGTGCGGGCATATCAGGAAGTGGACGTCAGTCCTGTGAGCCCGAGTTCAACTACATAGGATGTGAGGCAGAAAGACAGAAGCTAAGAATGATTTCACAGTGTGAAGTCATTCTGCTTTTTTTGAGTTCCAAATCATTCACACCGTGAATGATTTCTCGCAAAGTTAATTAGACATTCTTGAATCAAGAGTGATGAAAAGAATGTCAATAAACCACTGCGTCGAAGTGGTTGCTTATAATTATCGGAAACGAACTCAACTCCAAAAAATATCAAAAATCACTACAAATAAAATGCACTCACAATAGCATTTGTGAGTGCATTTTTTATATTGTCTTAATCGAAAAAGGCCAAATATGGACATGTCCATATTTGGCCTTTTTTGCTTTGATTCGATTCAATTTTAAAAATAAACATTACCATATTTGGTAATTACCATATATGGTAATTGCAGCATTAATCTAATTCCATGCAAGCAACAATTTGATCCACATTCAAGATATGAGTGATATTAGATCCTTCTTCTAAAAATACAAAGTGGTTATTCATTTGAATAGGGCTCTTAATCATACCGTTCTTCGTGAATGTAATTAAATTCCCAGCGTTATCGTATTTCTCGAAGTGGAGTACGATTGATTTCTTGAAGTAGAAGCTGTGGTGAATTTGTTCAACCACGTCAATCAGTGGCATAACAGTTGCTTTAAAGAACACATCTCTTTCTTCATATTCCTCTTGAGAGACTTGTAGTTTATTGATTAATGGTTTGATAAATGATGTAAATGTTGATTTGCGTTGTTCCATTTTCGATACCCCCGAACATTTGTTTGCATATTTATTATACGAACAAACGTTCTAAAAAGCAATAGAAAAGAAAAAATTTTCTAAAAAAGTTGTGTTTCTTCCTATTTATAAAGTTTGAGTTTGCCCGATAATATGGGGAATTAACGTTTGAATGAAAGCAAAATAAAGTTTATAATGGTAAGGAAAGCATTTTACTATTCGTGAAAGCGAATGGATTGGAGGTGTCACATGAGTCAAGAGATTCTAAATTCTGTTTTGGCCATTGAGTCTGAAGCAAAAGCGTTGAAGGAAAAGTTCGAGGAACAATTATCCCAAACGAATGCTGCGACAGATCAACGAGTGAACGAAGCTAAATCGAATATGGAACATTCCTTAGAAGTCTACAAAGCTGAGTTGAAAGAGAAAAATCAACAAAAGAAAGCAGAGTTCGAAGCGAAAGTGAAAGAAGACGAATTAGCGGAAATTGCTGCGCTGAAAGAACGTTTCAATCATCTGAAACAGGATTTAGTTCAGGATACTGTGAAGGAGGTGTTGAAGAGATATGGCAATAGCTAAAATGAATAAGGTGATGTTGATTGCCCCAACGGACAAACAAAATGACCTATTGGATGCTATTCAAGAATTACAATCTTTAGAAGTAACCTCGCTAGAACAGGCGAAAGAACTATTTGCCGAAAATTCCATCGCTTTACAAGAAGCCGATGCAGATGGGATTAACGCTCTTCAACAGAAATTCGAAGGGATTCATGCGGCTATTACTTTTGTCGAAAAAAATCAAAAGCAACCGTCATTAATTCAAAAGTTAAAAACGCCAAGAGAGCAATTTGCACTTTCTGAATTACAAAAAGAAGTACAAAAATGGGACACTGACGCCTTAGTGGACCATGTTGAAAGTATTCGTAACACACTTCGTAAAAAGGATGACGAATTAAAAGAGCTTCGTGAAAAAGAGGCTTTGCTTCGTAAGTGGAGCGCCCTTGATTTCTATCCGAAAGATATCTTTAAACATCCATATACGAAAACGAAAATGGGGACGATTCCTCAAGCAACGGATAATGCGTACTTGGACGGATTAAAAGAGAGCGAATTGATTTCTGTTTACGAAGTGTATCACACACGTGAAGAAATCGGAGTATTGGTGACATATCCACGAAAAGCACAACAAGCTGCCAAAGAAGAGTTAGCGAAAGCACACTTCAGTATTGTATGGTACGCGTTTGAAGAAGCTCCTTCTGTTGAGTTGGAGAAAAATCTTAAAGCGCAACAAGCAGTTGTGGATGCTAAGAAGAAAGTGTTAGATGACTTACAAGAAGAAAAAGACCTTCTTCGCAAGTTACAGCTTTCTGCGGAAGTTACTTATAACGAATTACAAAAAGAACAAGCCAAAAATGGATTGGTGAATGGTCAACATGTATTCGTGCTTCAAGGATGGTTAACTACAAAAGCAGTCGATGACGTTGAAGTTCAACTCAAAGAAAAGTTAGGAGAAGGCGAATATGTCTTCTTACCACTCGAGATTGCTGAAGAAGAATACGAAGAAGTGCCAACGGTTTTAGAAAACAATGCCTTCTTACAACCATTCGAAAATCTAACAGAAATGTATGGTTTACCAAAATACGGAGAATTAGACCCAACGCCTTATACAGCACCATTCTATCTCGTCTTCTTCGGGATGATGGCAGCGGACTTAGGATACGGAGCGCTTCTCTGGTTGGGAACATTCATCATGTTGAAGTTCTTCCATTTTGATAAAGGAATGAACCGCAACTTGAAGTTCTTCCACTTACTAAGCTACCCAGTAATGATCTGGGGGATTATATTTGGATCAGCATTCGGTGCGGATTTACCATTCCAGCCACTATCACTTTCAAAAGACCTCATTACGATTATGATTTTATCGATTATCTTTGGGGTTATTCAAATTTTGGTTGGCTTATCACTTGGGGCTTACTCAAATCTAAAGAAAAAAGCTTATGTTGATGCCTATACGAGTCATCTAGGATGGTTAGCGATTATTACGGGAATCATTCTTTATGTCTTAGGCTCAATGGTACTCAATATTTCTTGGATTGCGACAATCGGTTCATCGATTGCGATTATTGCAGCCGTTGCGATTGTAGTCGTAACTGTCCTATCGAGCGAAAACAAGTGGGGCGGTTTAGCGAGCGGTCTATATAACTTGTACGGAATTAGTGGATACGTAGCAGACGTCGTGAGTTACACACGTTTAATGGCGCTAGCTGTATCAGGGGGAAGTATCGCGAGTGCGTTCAATATGTTGGTAGGATTCCTTCCACCAATTGCACGTTTCACAGCAGGTATCTTCTTAATCGTAGCCTTACAAGGGTTGAATATTTTCCTTTCATTCCTTGGAGCTTACGTTCACGGCTTACGTCTACAGTTCGTTGAATTCTTTGGAAAATTCTACGACGGCGGCGGACGCGCGTTAAAACCGTTCAAAACATATGAAAAATACGTTGATATTAAACAACAGAAATCAGAATAAATGGAGGAAATATAATTATGACAAACTGGTTAACATTTTTCGCTGAAAATGGTGGAGGGCAAATCTTTGCTGCTCTAGGGATGGCAATTGCCATTATCTTCTCAGGGATTGGATCATCAAAAGGGGTAGGGATTGCCGGTGAAGCAGCAGCTGCCTTAATTAAAGAACAACCTGAAAAATTCGTTCAAGCATTAATTTTACAACTATTACCTGGTACACAAGGAATCTACGGATTCATCGTTGCCTTCTTCATCATGATTAACATGTCAGCTTCAATGACTTTAGCAGCTGGTTTATACTTATTCATGGCAGCTTTACCAATCGCATTCACTGGTTTATTCTCAGGAATTGCTCAAGGTAAAGTAGCAGCAGCAGGTGTACAAATCTTAGCGAAAAAACCTGAAGAATCTACTAAAGGGATTATCTTTGCCGCAATGGTTGAAACTTACGCAATCTTAGGATTACTTGCTTCTATCTTAATTATCATTAACAAAGGTTAAGAGGAGGGGTATTCTTGAAAGATTTAGAGCAACTAAAACAACTTATTCTAGCGGATTTAGAAAAAGAATCAAAGCAGCGAATTGAGGTTGCTACTAAAGAACAAGAAGAACGCATCAATCAAATGAATGCACAATATTCGCAACAAGAAATGGCGAAGAAAACGGCATTAAAACAAGAAGCAAAATCACAATACGAAAAAGAGCAACAGACTATTTTGAACGCAAGTAAAAAAGAAGTCTTGCGCGTCAAACGTGAACTTCTTGAGAGTGTATTTGAGGACGTTCTACAAGTAATGTCAACCTGGAGTGGGGAAACATTACGTCTCTTTATCGAGTCAGCTATTCGCAAATTACCAAAACAACAACAAACAACTCTTACTTTTGGAGAACAAACCGTTTCTCGTTTGAGCGATGAAGATAAACATGCATTAACTTCGCAATTTACCTTCGTTCACATCGACGCAGCGACTCTTCCAAAAAAAGCAGGATTTGTGTTGAAACAAGAAGGAATCGAATATAACTATTTATTCGATGCATTAATTGAAGATTTAAAAGAAGAATATTCACCTATCTTAGCTAGAAAAGCATTCATTGGGTAAGGAGGGATGGAATGAATGATTTAGCCTATTCAGGAGTGAATACGACCGTTCGTATTCTTGAACAGCAATTACTGTCCAAGGAACAATTGAATGGGATTCTCGTATCTAAA
This sequence comes from Granulicatella adiacens, assembly GCA_018364485.1. Classification (GTDB taxonomy): domain Bacteria; phylum Bacillota; class Bacilli; order Lactobacillales; family Aerococcaceae; genus Granulicatella; species Granulicatella adiacens_A. The sequence goes on along the minus strand of JAGZLX010000036.1, from coordinate 10,484 downwards.
TCCTTACAACAAGCATTAGAAGCCTTGCAAAAGACAAGTTATGAGGTAGATGTACAAGAAGTTCTTGAATCAAGACAGTTCGACCCAGTCCTAGATGCCCATTTGAAGCGCAACTATGATGAGGTGTTAGAACTCATTCCAGATGCATCACTCCTTGATGTATTCTCGATTCGTTACACTTACCATAATTTAAAAGTTCTTCTGAAATCGAAGTTCTCAGGAAAAGACTTAAAACATTTATGTGTACCGTTAGGACGTTATTCCCTCGACACATTAAATCAATTAGTCGAAACTCAAGATTCTCTCGATGTACCAGACATCATGATTGAAGGAGTTCGTGAAGCGTATGCCGATTTTGAAAACTTTGGTCGCCTCGAAGCAGCCGATGTATTTATGGATCGCTACTATTTCAAACATCTTCGACTCATCGACCGTACAATGAATCAAGAGGACATCCATCAAATCGTGAACATTATGATTGATATGGAAAACATTACGACTTTAATTCGTGCCACAAAGCAAAAACAATCACGCTCATTCTTAATTGGGGTATTGTCTAGCGAAGGTACTGTAGATAAGACGTTATTAATCGACGAAGTGCATGAAAAGGGCACAGAGGCTCTTGTTGACCTTTATCGTCATGTTCCATACTATGACAAGTTTGTTGCGATTTTAGAACAGGAAGAACATCCAGTCTTTGCATTGGAATTATTAAAAGAAGAATTGATTCATCAAATTCTAGAAGAAGCGACTTTTGAACCATTTGGGCCGCTGCCAAGTCTAGCGTATATTCATGCGCTTGAGATGGAAGTCAAAAACCTCCGTCTATTACTGGTCGGTGTGGACAATGAGTTTACAGAAGAACAATTAAGAGAAAGGATGCGACCAGTTTATGTCTCATAAAATTGCTGTAGTTGGCGACAAAGATTCCATCCTTCCTTTTAAAATTTTAGGATTTAACGTGTATCCTTGCCACGATGCGCAAACAGCACGAAGGATGATTGATGAACTTAGTGAAGAGGAAGTCGGCATCATTTATGTAACGGAAGCAATTGCTAGTCAGATTCCGGAAACGATTCGTCGTTATGATGCGGAAATTTCACCAGCCATCATTCTTATTCCAAACCATAAAGGGTCTTTAGGAATTGGAAAATCAAGAATTCAAGAAAATGTTGAAAAAGCGGTTGGACAAAACATCTTATAACCAACCAATACACGAAACTTAGGGAGGTACCTCAGTGAAGATCGGAAGAATCGTAAAAGTATCAGGTCCTCTTGTGACTGCTGAAGGAATGGAAGACGCGAATATTCAAGATATTTGTCGTGTAGGTCATCTAGGCCTTATCGGTGAAATCATCGAAATGCGTAAAGATATTGCATCCATTCAAGTATATGAAGAAACTTCAGGAATTGGACCAGGAGAACCCGTCGAAACAACAGGGGAAGCATTATCTGTTGAATTGGCACCAGGGATTGTATCTCAAATGTTTGATGGGATTCAACGTCCCCTCAATAAATTTAAAGAAGTATCACAAAGTGACTTCTTAGTCCGCGGAACAAACGTGGATGCACTTGACCGTGAAAAAGAGTGGGAATTCATTCCTACTGCATCAGTTGGTCAAGAAGTCGAAGCCGGAGACATTATTGGTTATGTACAAGAAACAAAAGTTGTACAACATAAAATCATGGTGCCTTACGGTGTTAAAGGTAAATTAGTAAAAGTGGAAGCTGGAAACTTCAAAATTGAAGATACAGTGTACCAAGTCGAAACAGAATCAGGCGTACGTGATTTCAACTTAATTCAACGTTGGCCAGTACGTCGTGGTCGTCCATATAAAGTAAAGAAAAACACTGAAGTTCCAATGTTAACAGGACAACGTGTTATCGATACTTTCTTCCCAGTAACAAAAGGGGGAGCAGCAGCTGTTCCAGGACCATTCGGAGCTGGTAAAACAGTGGTGCAACACCAAATCGCAAAATGGGCTGACGTGGATATCGTAGTGTACGTAGGTTGTGGTGAACGTGGAAACGAAATGACAGACGTATTGAACGAATTCCCTGAATTGATTGACCCAACAACTGGAGAATCAATTATGGAACGTACGATCTTAATCGCAAACACTTCTAACATGCCAGTAGCGGCTCGTGAAGCGTCTATTTATACAGGAATCACGATTGCGGAATACTTCCGTGATATGGGATATAACGTAGCTATCATGGCAGACTCAACATCACGTTGGGCAGAAGCGCTTCGTGAAATGTCTGGACGTCTAGAAGAAATGCCAGGGGACGAAGGTTACCCAGCTTACTTAGGAAGCCGTATCGCAGAATACTACGAACGTGCAGGACGTGTTGAAACATTAGGAAGTGAAGGTCGTGAAGGGACTATTACAGCCATCGGTGCCGTATCACCTCCAGGGGGAGACACATCAGAACCAGTAACACAAAATACATTACGTGTTGCGAAAGTATTCTGGGGATTAGATGCAACATTGGCGCAAAAACGTCACTTCCCATCTATGAACTGGTTAACTTCTTACTCACTGTATGACCCAGAAGTTGGTAAATACATGGATGAGAATGTACATTCGAACTGGTCTGAATTTGTTCAACATGCAATGAACACATTACAAGAAGAAGCAAGCTTAGAAGAAATCGTTCGTTTAGTAGGTCTTGAATCATTATCTGAACGTGACCGTCTAACAATGACAATCGCGAAATCTCTTCGTGAAGACTTCTTACAACAAAATGCGTTTGACGATGTCGATACTTTCTCATCTCGTGAGAAACAATATCGCATGTTAGAACTCATCTTGACATTTGAAAAAGAAGCGCGTCGTGCGATGAAACTTGGTTCATACTATGCTGAAATCATCGACGGAACAGAAGATGTGCGTGACCGTATCGCACGTTCAAAATATATTCCAGAATCTGAAATTGCTCGTTTCGATGAAATCAGAGAGCAAATTAAAACAGATATCGAAAAAACAATTCAACATGGAGGGATGACACATGCTTAAAGAGTATCGTACGATTAGTGAAGTTGTTGGCCCTTTAATGATGGTTGAACAAGTCGAAGGCGTTAAATATGATGAGTTGGTTGAAATCCAATTACAAAATGGTGAATTGCGTCATGGACAAGTACTAGAAGTAAACGAAGATAAAGCAATGGTTCAGATTTTCGAAGGACCAAGCGGAATCAACATTCGTGATACAAAAGTACGTTTCCGTGGTAAACCATTATCATTAAACGTATCAGAAGACATGATTGGTCGTATTTTCGATGGGATGGGGAACGTTATGGATGATGGCCCTGAAATCCTTCCAGAAGCGACTCTAGACGTAAACGGACAAGCAATTAACCCAGTTTCTCGTGACTATCCGGATGAATTTATCCAAACAGGGATTTCTGCGATTGACCACTTGAACACTCTTGTTCGTGGACAAAAATTACCAGTATTCTCTGGTTCAGGGCTTCCTCACAAAGAGTTAGCAGCCCAAATCGCACGTCAAGCGACTGTATTAAATAGCGACGAAAAATTCGCGGTAGTATTTGCTGCAATGGGGATTACGTTCGACGAAGCGGAATACTTCATGGAAGACTTCCGTAAGACAGGGGCGATTGACCGTTCAGTGATGTTCCTAAACTTAGCGAGCGACCCAGCCATCGAACGTATTGCGACACCAAAAATCGCATTAACAACAGCTGAGTACTTAGCGTTTGAAAAAGGAATGCACGTTTTAGTTATCATGACAGACATGACAAACTACTGTGAAGCGCTTCGTGAAATTTCAGCGGCTCGTCGTGAAGTTCCAGGACGTCGTGGATATCCAGGTTACTTATATACAAACCTTTCAACAATCTACGAACGTGCAGGACGTATCGTTGGTAAGCCAGGATCGGTAACTCAAATTCCAATCCTTTCAATGCCTGAAGATGATATTACTCACCCAATCCCTGACTTAACAGGATATATTACAGAAGGACAAATTATTTTGGACCGTGCTCTTGATAAACAAGGGATTCAACCTCCAATTAACGTATTGCCTTCATTATCTCGTCTAAAAGATAAAGGGTCAGGTGAAGGAAAGACTCGTAAGGACCATGCACCAACGATGAACCAATTATTCGCGGCTTATGCTACTGGTAAACAAGCTAAAGAACTTGCGGTTGTATTAGGGGAATCTGCATTATCGAAAACAGATAAGAAATATGTAGAGTTCACAGAACGTTTTGAACGTGAGTATGTTGGACAAGGTTTCTATACGAACCGTTCTATCCAAGAAACATTAGACCTTGGATGGGAACTCTTATCAATCCTTCCACGTACGGAATTGAAACGTATTAAGGATGAGTTATTAGATGAATACCTTCCGGAAGGGGAGTGATTCATTTGACACGATTGAATGTCAAACCAACCCGTATGGAGTTGACGAAATTAAAACATCGTCTCGTTGTCTCAAAACGTGGGCATAAGCTCCTAAAAGATAAACAAGATGAGTTAATGCGTCAGTTCATCGAACTAATTCGAAAAAACAATGCGTTACGTGAGGCGGTCGAAGGTCGTCTTGTGGAAGGAATGAAGAGCTTCGTTCTTGCAAAAGCAACGTTGGAAGAAGCGTTTATCGAAGAACTTGTGGCGATTCCACCACAAAGCGTATCCTTGGATCTTCAAGAAAAGAACATTATGAGTGTTTACGTTCCAGAAATGCATTTCACTGTGAAAGATGAAACGGAGGAAAGTGACTTTAAATATGGTTACTTAAACTCCAACAGTGAGATTGATGATTCTGTAGAACAAATCTCAAGTGTATTAAATGAATTGCTAGAATTGACGGAGATTGAAAAAACTTGTCAACTACTAGCAGATGAAATCGAGAAAACAAGACGTCGTGTAAACGCCCTTGAATATCGATTGATCCCACAATTAGAAGAAACGATTTACTTTATCGAAATGAAGCTGGAAGAAAACGAGAGAGCAAGTATCACTCGTATTATGAAAGTGAAAGATATGGGACAAAAATAGCGAAAAGAGGACTCCTAGCAATGGTTGCTAGGAGCCTTTTTGATTTAATTTTGCTAATTCCTTGAAGAAATTATGAAAGCGCTTTAAATATAGCAAAATAGTACTAGTAAAGAGCAAAAAAGTCCAAGTAGCACCTAAAAGATAGTGCTAAAATTATTTATGGAAACGTTTTTATAATATTAAGGAGGGGTATTATGTATAATCGTCAAAATATGGAGAAGAGACAGCGCTTCTCTATTAGAAAGCTCACTGTTGGTACATGTTCAGTTATCATTGGGGCTTTCTTTTTTGGTACACTTCAACCAGTTTCTGCAACTGAAGCTGCTGCAACAGAGGTAGTAGAGACAGCCGTAGAAAACACGCCGGCTAGTGAGGCGGCCACTGCTGAAGAGAAACCAGCAGTAGAATCTGGTGCCACGGCGACTGAAGTTACGCCAAAAGAAGAAAAACAAGCAGTTTCTAATGAAGCTGCGAATACGGAGGCAACTGATAAAGTAGAAGAAAAAGCTACTGAAGCAGCAACCGAAAAAGCGGAGGCTAAACCTGCTGAAGCTAAACCAGCTGAGGAAAAACCAGCCGCAGAAGCAACGGGAGAAACTCGTGAAGCGACTGGTGAAACTCGTGAAGCAACAGCCGAAGTGAAAAAAGAGTGGGACTCAGTAAGCCGTGTGAAAGGGAAAGTTGAAGTCGTTGAAGAAGGCGGAGTACGCTACAACAAATTAACTTCAACAACAGCTAACGACAATGGAGCAAATGAAGCTTTATTTGAAAAAGCTGGATTACAAGCGGATGCGGAAGGAAATGTAAGCGTTGACTTAACGTTCAAGGCAAACACTCCTCCAGCTGAAACTCGTTTTGGGGTTTATGTAAAATATAAAGATAATGACAACAACATCTTTGTTGGGTATGACAAGGGTGGTTGGTTCTGGCAATACAAAGGACCAAATGTAAATACTTGGTATAGCAAGACTCGAGTAGAATCACCAAATGTGGGTGAAGAAAACCACCTATCTATCGTGTACAAGAAAGACGGTCAATTAAATGCTACAAATAATGGACAAACTTTATTTAGCACAGAAGTCGTTCCAGAAGCTGTCAAGAACGCTTTAGCTGATGTGAATAAAGTTTACCTCAAAGCTGGTACTTACGGTACAGAATTATCTTCTATTTCGATCAAAGCGGATAACCAAGAAAACATTAAACCAGAGGAAGAAAAACCAGCTGTAGATGATGGTTTCCGTCGTAATGACCAAGATGTTCATTACGAAACTTTACAATCTGAACAATTAAAAGCGATTATCGACACGGCGTTTCCACGTGTTAAAGAATATGAATTAGATGGAAAAACGTTAACAGGTCAAGTTCAAAAATTAGATAAAATGTCAATTAACGGTGTGTTAGTCACTCCAGAAGTTCAATACCGTAAAATTGATGACACTACTGCAGAATATGTAATGACAGTTAGAAACGATGATGAATTCATCAACGCTGATATCACTGTGAAATTACAATTAGTCGGCAACGAAATGCATTTCGATGTGACTAAAGTAGTCAACAAAAACAATGTTGAAATGGGTAAACCAGTCGACAATGTTCGAAAATTAATCCAAACTATTGAATTCCCAGGAAACACATTAGTTTCTGTAGGTTCTAATAAACAAAATGCGAAGTTTGACGGAGCACAAATGTCCACAAACACACATAGAGCAGGGGATTATCATTTAGACTTGAAGACAGGCAAAATGAATGATTACGCTTATGGCTTCATGTATGGCTTTGTTTCTTCAAATGAATTAGCAGCGTCTGTTTGGAGTAACTCACAATTCACTTACCAAGGAAATGACTTTGCACGTATAACAACTGCCCTACAAAGAGTTGATGGCGTAAACTACATTGGTATTCAAAGCTCACCTTATTGGTATCAACGTGCTTATAAGAACTTAGTATTCCCTGAATACACATTGGAATTACCAAGTTCTAAAGTAGTCATTACAAAAGACTTAAACAAAGATAATGTGGTGGACTGGCAAGATGGTGCGATTGCATATCGTAATATCATGAACAATCCAAAAGGGGCGGAATCTGTTCCAGATTTAGTAGCGTATCGTATTGCGATGAACTTTGCATCTCAAGCGCAAAACCCATTCTTAATGACATTAGATGGAATTAAGAAGATTAACTTACACACGGATGGTTTAGGTCAATCAATCCTACTTAAAGGATATGGTAGTGAAGGTCACGACTCAGGTCACTTAAACTATGCAGATATCGGTAAGAGAATCGGTGGCGTTGAAGACTTCAAGAAATTATTAGCTAGAGCAAAAGAATACGGTGCTAAAATCGGTATTCACGTAAATGCTTCTGAAACATATCCTGAATCTAAATACTTCAGCGAAGCAATTTTACGTAGAAACTCTGATGGAACATATATGTACGGTTGGAACTGGTTAGACCAAGGTATCAACATTGATGCAGAATATGACTTATCACATGACCGTCTTGCTCGTTGGAAAGAATTAAAAGAAAAACTCGGTGATGGACTAGACTTCATTTATTTAGATGTTTGGGGAAATGGACAATCAGGAGACAACACTGCTTGGCCAACTCACATTATTTCTAAAGAAATTAATTCGCAAGGCTGGCGTATGACAATTGAGTGGGGTTATGGTGCGGAATATGACTCAACATTCCAACACTGGGCAGCTGACTTAACTTACGGTGGATATACACTGAAAGGGATTAACTCAAATATCACTCGATTCATCCGTAACCACCAAAAAGATTCATGGGTGGGTGACTATCCAAGTTATGGTGGTGCTGCTAACTATCCATTACTAGGTGGATATAACATGAAAGACTTCGAAGGATGGCAAGGTCGAAGCGACTACGAAGGATATATTCGTAACCTCTTCGAAAACAACATTATGACGAAGTACTTCCAACACTACAAAGTATCTAAATGGGTAAACGGTAACCCAGTTGCAATGAGTGACAATGGTCAAAACTACAAGTGGACTCCAGAAATGGAAATTCATTTAACAAATGACAATGGGGACGAAGTGAAGATTGTTCGTCAATCAAACGACCCTAACAGCCCAGACTACCGCAAACGTGTCACAACATTAAACAGTCGTGTGATCGAAAATGGTGGAAGCTATTTAGTACCATGGAACTGGGATGAAAATGGTAAAGCTTTAACAGGCGACAAAGAAAAGATGTACTTCTACACAACTGAAGGTGGAACAACTGAATGGACTCTTCCAGAAGATTGGACTGGAGATAAAGTTTACCTATACCGTCTAACAGACCAAGGTAAGAAAGATGTTGTAGAATTAACAGTCGGCGCAGACCGTAAGATTCAAATTACGGGAGATGCAAACCAACCATATGTACTTTACAAAGCTGCTCAAGGCAAGAAGACAATGGTTTGGAGTGAAGGTCTACACATCTATGACCAAGGTTTCAACAGCGGAACATTAGACCATTGGGAAAAAACTGGTGACAGCGCTCATGCTGAAATCGTGAAATCTCAAGGAGCTAACGAAATGTTACGTATTCAAGGAAACACTGAACGTGTGACATTGAAACAACGCTTAACAGACTTGAAACCAAATACAAGATATGCTGTTTATGTAGGCGTGGATAACCGAAGCGATGCACGTGCAGATATCACAATCCGTGTAGGCGACAAAGTAATTTCTAACTACACAAACAAATCAATTGCGAAGAACTATGTACAAGCACATGCGCATAACACACTTAAGAAGAATGCGACAGTGGATAATACAAGTTACTTCCAAAACATGTATGTATACTTCACAACAGGCGAAGATGTTTCTAACGTGACATTAGAACTTGGACGTGATGCAGATGAAGCAGCAACTTACTTCGATGAAATTCGTGTATTTGAAAACCAATCTGTCATGTATAACGAAAAACACGACACAGGAAATGGTAAATTCAAACAAGACTTTGAAGAAGTGCCTCAAGGTATCTTCCCATTCGTAGTAGGGGATGTTGAAGGGGTATCAGATAACCGTACTCACTTATCTGAAAAACACGAACCATACACTCAACGTGGCTGGAACGGTAAGAAAGTCAACGACGTTATCGAAGGCAACTGGTCATTGAAGACAAATGGATTATCAGGTCGAGACAGACTTGTTTATCAAACAATTCCACAAAACTTCCGCTTTGAAGAAGGTAAGACTTATAAAGTAACCTTCGACTATGAAGCTGGTTCACATGGAGCATACTCATTCGTCATCGGTAATGGCGAAAATAGTCGTCGTAGTAAATTAACGAAATTCGACTTAGAAAACACTTGGGAAAATTCAAATACTCCTAAGAAAGTAAGCTACTATGTGACAGGTGAAAAAGGTGGAAACACTTGGATTGGTATCTACTCAAATGCGCGTGGTGCGGATACAAAAGGAGATACAAACAATAATGACATTAACTTCAAAGGTTACAAAGACTTCATGTTAGATAACCTAGAAATTGAAGAAGTTAAATTGACTGGTAAGATGCTTGTGGATGATGCATTTGAAAAGAGCACACCAGTCGTGAATGGTGATTACACTAAAGAAACACTGAATGCTTATAAAGATGCTGTCGCAGCTTTATTAGAAGTAGACGATGATATTAGTGTGGAAGATGCTAAAGCACTTATCGAAGCAGTAAATACTGCGAAAAGTGCTCTTAAGGTTAAACGTGTAGCACCAGATTGGTCAGATATTGAAGAATTAAGAGCGGTATACCAACCAGATGAACCTACAGAAGGAAACCCATATTTTGCTTTTGATGAAAATCCAAATACAATGTGGCACACACCTTGGGGAGTGGATAGTCTTGGTTCAGATTTAACAGTAACCTTTAGAAATCCAATTGAAGCCACTCGATTTGAATATGTACCGCGTTCATCTGGACAAAATGGACGTGTTAGAGCGGGTAGCTTACGTGTCTTTGATGAAAATGGTAAAGAACATAGTTTCAGTTTCCGTGAATGGAGAAATGACGCGAAGACTAAAGTTATAAACTTCGATGCTCCAATTAAAGTGAAGAAAGCCATCTTCACAGGTAATGAAACTTATGGGGACCCAGGTCATATCTCAGCAGTAGAGTTACGCTTCGTTCTTCCAGCCGAAGAAGATAAACCAGTAGATGAATCTGCATTAAACGCTGAAATTGAACGCGTAAGTAAAATTGATCGTAAAGATGCAAAAGAATACTTGGCTGCTGTAGAAGCGTACAAGAAAGGTCTTGCAGATCAGAACTTATTAACACCAAATGCAATTAGTAAATTGGTTGAAGGATTGAAAGAAATTAAGGAAACTGTGGATCCAACTCCGAACCCAGAGCCAACTCCAGATCCAGAGAAACCAACTCCAGATCCAGAGAAACCAACTCCAGATCCAGAGAAACCAACTCCAGATCCAGAGAAACCAACTCCAGATC
>JAGZLX010000035.1 GCA_018364485.1 Granulicatella adiacens | reverse complement strand
AGAATCCAACAAAAATTGGACTACCTGTCTCCGGTTGAATACCGGAGACGGTAGCCCTAGGGTGTTTTTATTAAATTCTCACTTTTTGGGGTCAGTCCCTTCAGAATTAGTTGCTTTTTTTGTTAGTTTAAGATTTGTCCAATAAAGATACCCACATAAGTACCAATAATGTATCCTAGTGTCCCTACAAGCATTGTAGGAGCTACGAAACGATGCCATCCTTTAGAAATAGCCATCGCTGCAGCTGTTGTTGGTCCACCAATATTCGCGTTTGAAGCAAGAATCGCTTCTTCCACTGTGAAACCAAAGATTTTTGCACCAGCAAAAGTCACTGCCATGTTCACAAAAACCATGATAGCACAGAACACCAATAATAATGGAGACTTCTCGATAATCGCTCCGATTGAAGCAGGAATTCCGATGACTACGAAGAATAAGTAAATCAAGAATGTTCCAATTTCGTTTGCCCCACTAATCTTCTTGAAGTATTTCGCAAAAATCGTTGAGCAAGCTACTGTTAATGTTGTTAGAATTAAATATTTATTCGAAACTAATTGAATAAGACTGTTATCACCTAGACCTGAAATAATTTCAGATAATGTAAAGCTAATAGTTACGATAACAACAGAAATAGCAAAAACAAAAGCTACATCTTGAACAGTAATCACAGTGTCTTTGCCGTAAGCTTTTTCTTCATCCTCTTTCACACCTTCAGTATACGCAAATTTGAAATGCTTCTTAAAGAATCCAATCGAAGGAATCATCAGTAAAATTAAGAAGTAGAATACCATTAACAAGTTATCCGCCACTGTTGCAGCTGAAATGAGTTCTTTTGGAATTTCAAAAGCGGATGAAACAGCTACAAAGTTAACTCCTCCACCAATATAACTTCCGACCATCATTCCAGCGATATGGTTTAGTACAGGAATAGCTTTAGACAAGGCTAAATATCCTAATACTGCCCCAAGAACAGTCCCGACAGAACTGATTAAGAAGATAGCTAATAATCGACCACTTTCTTTCCAAATTTGTTTTAAATCACATTGGAATAAAAGCATCGGAATCGCTAATGGAACAACCACTCCCCAAACTTGATCATATACAGGTGAATCTGTAGGGATAACGCCTAAATTACTTAATGTTGCTGCCATTAATAGACCGATAATTGCTCCGCTAATTTTTGCGGCCCATTGATATCGATTTTCTAAAAAGATACTGATAGTCGCAATCCCAACGATAATAGACCACAATACCCATGTATTATTTGCATCAATCATAAAACACCTCTTCTGGCTTTATTAACACACTAGAAAATTACCATATATGGTAATTTTTAACTAAAAAGGCAAAAGAGTTGTTTCTGTTTGATGTCCTTTTGCCCTCAAAATTATTATCTTTGTTCGTCTTCTTCATGAATTGATTTTAAAAGCTCATCAATATGGTTTCCGTAATCAACTGATTCATCGCGTTTAAAAATCAATTCTGGAGTCTTGTACAATGAAAGACGTTTGCCTAATTCACGACGGATTAAGCCTTTTGATTTTTCTAAACCACGTTCAGTCGCTTGACGTTCACTAGCTAATTTTTGAAGTGTTGTATAGTAGATAGTTGCAATTTGCAAATCACCAGTTACTTCTACTTCAGTAATTGTAATTTCTTGTACACGTGGGTCACGAACTTTTTTAGATAAGATATCATTTACTTCACGTAAGATTTCTTGTGACACACGTCCCACTCTAAAGTTTGCCATTTTGGTCTCCTTTCCAACGAAAGAGGCACTGCAATCAGTCCCTCTTCGTTCTAGTTAAATCATAATTTATTCTTCATTTTGGTCGATTCAAACCGTATTTTCGCGCACTAATTGGATAACGGCTTGACCTCCTAGCTTTGGCGTCCACTTCGTTAAGCTTCGTAAAATCTTTTCGATTTTCCTCTCCTTAACTCCAGTGTTCCAAAGCTAAACAGTCGGTCTCGCACTATTTTCTTTTAATCTCGACCATTTCGTATGCTTCGATGATGTCGTCTACTTTGATATCATTGTAGCCTTCAATCATGATACCGCACTCGAATCCAAGTTTAACTTCTTTAGCATCGTCTTTAAATCGTTTCAAGCTTGCTAATTCACCTTCGTAAATAACAATGTTATCACGGATTAAACGAACTGAGCTTGTACGTTTAACTACACCTTCTAAGACATATGAACCAGCAATTGTTCCAAGTTTAGATACAGTATATGTTTCACGAACGATTGCTTGACCAGTAATTTTCTCTTCAAATTCTGGATCTAGCATACCTTTCATCGCTGTTTCGATTTCATCAATAACGTTATAGATAATACGGTGTAAACGAATATCTACTTGATCAGATTCCGCTTGAATTTTCGCTTGTGGCGTAGGTCTTACGTTAAACCCGATGATGATTGCGTTACTTGCTGTTGCAAGAGTAATATCGCTCTCGTTAATTGCCCCTACAGCTGTATGGATAATCTTCACGCGAACTCCTTCAACCTCAATCTTTTGTAAGCTTGATGCTAAGGCTTCTACAGAACCTTGTACGTCAGCCTTGATAATAACGTTAACTTCTTTCAATTCTCCTTCTTTTAATGTAGAGAATAAGTTGTCTAAAGTAATACGGCTTGAAGCGTTACGTTGTTCGATTAAAGCACGTTTTGCACGTTCTTCACCGGCTGCACGAGCAGTTTTCTCGTCTTCGAATACTACGAAGCGGTCACCGGCTTGAGGTGAAGCGTTAAGACCAGTGATTTCAACTGGAGTCGCTGGTAAAGCAGTTTTTACACGACGCCCTTGGTCATTCACCATAACACGGACACGTCCGAATGTATTCCCCACAACGATTGGGTCCCCAACTTTAAGAGTTCCTTCTTGAACTAATAATGTTGCGATAGGTCCTTTTGTTTTATCTAAACGAGCTTCGATTACAGTACCTAAAGCTAAACGGTTAGGGTTTGCTTTTAATTCTTGAACTTCAGCTACTAAAAGAATCATTTCTAATAATTCTTCAATGTTTTGGTTGAATTTCGCTGAAATCTCAACGAAAATTGTGTCTCCACCCCATGCTTCTGGAACAAGTCCTAAATCTGAAAGTTCTTGCATTACACGTCCAGGGTTGGCTGCTGGTTTGTCGATTTTGTTTACAGCAACAATAATTGGAACATCTGCCGCTTTCGCATGGTTAATCGCTTCGATTGTTTGTGGCATTACACCGTCATCGGCTGCTACTACGATAACTGTAATATCAGTGATGTCCGCACCACGCGCACGCATAGTTGTGAAGGCCGCGTGACCTGGAGTATCTAAGAATGTAATTGGTTTGCCATCGATTTTGATTTGGTACGCACCGATATGTTGAGTGATACCACCTGCTTCACCTGCTACAACTGAAGAGTTACGTAATTGGTCAAGCAATGTTGTTTTACCGTGGTCAACGTGTCCCATGATTGTTACAACTGGAGGACGTACTGTGCTTTCTTCGCTTTCAGCAGCTGCTTCTTCAAAGTATACATCTAAATCAGAAATATCTTTTTCGATTTTTTCTTCAGCATCCATACCGTAGTCTGCTGCTAATAGTTCAATCGCGTCTTTAGAAAGACCTTGGTTTAATGTCGCCATTACTCCTAATAGGAATAATTTTTTGATGATTTCTGCTGGTTCACGTTTGATTTTCTTCGCTAATTCAGCAACCGTCATACCATCTGTATACACTAATACTTCTGGTAATTCGTGGAATTTACGTGCTGGAACAGCTGGTTTTGCTTTTTGTTCTTCACGACGGTTTCCTTTTTTACCTTTTTGGTTACGGTTCTTCTTACCAAAACCATCATTGTTAAAATCGTTATAACGTTGTTGGTTTCTTCTGTCGTTATTGCGATTGTTTCTTGGTGATTCGAAACGATCATTGTTATTGTTTTGTTTTTGATTGTTACGTGGACGTTCTACTTGTCCTTGTTGATTTGAACGAGCTTCATTGCGTGCTGGTTCTTTCTTAAATGAAGGACGGTTGCCATTCGCATTTTGTTGCTTTTGGTTTGGACGTTCTTGATTTCTCTTATCGTTTTGTTCATGACGTCTTTGATTTTGAGAATGGTTACGTTCTTGATTTTGTTTGTGTTGTCCTTGTTTTGGACTGTGGTCTTCTCTCTTTGTAAATTCTTTCTTAGAAGCGTGACCTTTTTCTACTTCTTTTTTAGGTTCAGCTTTTTTCACTTCTTGTTTTGGAGCAGGTTTTGCTTCTTTCTTCTCAGCTTTTGGTGCTGGTTTAGCAGCTGGCTTAGAATTCCAAGCTCCTTTAATTTTTGAGATTTCAGCTTCTTCCATAGTAGACATATGGCTATTGTATGAAATACCTACTTCTTTTGCTTTTTCAATAATTTCTTTACTAGCCACGTTTAATTCTTTCGCTAATTCGTATACGCGAGTTTTCGACATAGTCTCACCTTCCTATTCGTTCATATCGTTAAATCCCTTCATCTTCAGTAGACTCTTTGTAAACCCTCGATCATCAACTAAAACGATAGAACGTCTTTTGCCAATCGCTAAAGACAATTCATCCGTTTCAAATTGCTGAACAAAAGGAATTTCATAATATTCACATTTGTTTTTGATTTTTTTAACGGTATTTGCACTACAATCTTTGGTACAAATCACTAAATTTCCTTTTTGTCTTTGAATACTTTGGATGACTTGCTCCTCGCCACTAATGAGTTTACGAGCAGCTGTTGCCATTCCAAGTAAATTCAAAGCTTTTTGTTTAACGAGCTCTTCCATCACTAAACAACTCTTTTCTTGCTTTTTGATGTTCTACATAAGCGAGAAGTTCTTCATAAAATGCATCTGGAATTTCAATTTCTATTTGTTTTTCAAATAGACGGTTTTTCCAAGCTTTCTCTACTAATGTAGGTTCAAGAGTAATATAAGCACCACGACCGTTTACTTTACCAGTTGGGTCGATTTGTGCAACACCTTCAGCATTACGAACAATACGGACCAACTCTTTCTTCGGCATCATTTCACCAGAAGCGATACAACGGCGCATCGGAATCTTTTTCTTTTTCATCGTGCACCTCCTGTATTTTATTCTTCTTCAGAAGAAGCTTCTTCTGTTTCTTCAACGACTGGATTTGCTAAGTTTTCTAAATACTCTTCATAAGCAGTTTCAGATTTAATATCAATACGGTAACCTGTTAATTTCGCAGCTAGACGTGCGTTTTGACCACGTTTACCGATTGCAAGTGATAATTGGTGGTCTGGAACAACAACGATACAACCATTGCTATCATCATTAAATTCAACTTTAATTACTTGAGCTGGGTTTAATGCGTTTTTGATATAAACTGCTGGATCTTCGTTCCATTCAACGATATCCATGTTTTCACCGTTTAATTCTTCAACAATGTTATGAACACGTTGTCCACGAGGTCCTACACATGTTCCAACTGGGTCTAAATTAGCATCGTTTGAACGAACGGCTACTTTAGCACGGTCACCGGCTTCACGAGCGATAGAAACGATTTCTACAACGCCATCGTAAATTTCAGGAACTTCTTGTTCAAATAAACGTTTTAATAAATCTGGATGAGTACGACTTACGAAAATTTGAGGTCCTTTAGTAGTGTTATCTACTTTAGAAACTAAAACTTTGATACGTTGATCAGGTAAGTACTCTTCTGTTGGGATTTGGTCTTGTTTTGCCATACCAGCAACGATACGACCAAGGTTTACGTATACATAACGGAAATCTTGACGATCAACAACACCTGTCATAATTTCATTTTCGTATTGGATGAATTCATTGTAAATATTTGTACGTTCAGCATCGCGAAGACGTTGCATAATCACTTGTTTCGCTGTTTGAGCAGCAATACGTCCGAAGTCTTTAGGTGTTACTTCGAAACGAATTTTATCTCCAACTTCATATGCTTTGTTTTTCGCATGTGCTTCTTCTAGGCTAACTTCAAGAGTTGAATCAAATACATATTCAACAACTTCTTTAACTGCATATACATGCATGTTGCCTTTCTTTTGGTCAAACTCCACTTCAACGTTTTGAGCTTGTCCGTAGTTTTTCTTATATGCAGACACTAACGCTGCTTCTAAAGCTGTAATCACGACATCTTTAGAGATTCCTTTTTCTTCTTCGAGAACCGTTAATGCTCGTAGCATTTCTTTACTCATGTGTTTACTCCTTTACTCCTTAGAATTTGATTGCAAGACGTGCTTTTGCAATATTCTTACGATCAATTGTAAATTCTTTTGTTCTTGTTTTGATTTGTACGTTTAATGTTACCGTTTCTTCATCGACTGAAAGAAGAGTTCCTTCAAGGAATTTCTCACCTTCAACGTTTTGATAAAACGATAAGTGTACATATGAACCAATCGCTGCTTTTAATTCTTCCTCGTTTCTTAACGGGCGCTCTGCACCTGGTGAAGAAACTTCTAAGAAGTAAGCTTGTGGAATTGGATCTGGGTCTTGTGCATCAAGAATTTCACTAAATTTTTCACTCATAAACGCGCAGTCATCTAAATCAATTCCGCCCGGTTTATCTAAGTAAAAACGTAGAAACCAATTCTTTCCTTCTTTTACAAATTCTAAGTCGAATAACTCAAAGCCTTCTTTTTCAATTACTTCTTTAGTAAGCTCTGTTACCGTCTCAGTTACTTTACTCATAGCCTCAACCTCCTTGCTACTTGAGTCCATGTCGATAAAAAGAGTGAGCGTTTCCGCTCACTCTCCTCTCAACTACTATTCTACTTTGTTAGTATACCATATACTTTGTTAAAATACCAACTATTGTGATATTAGAACAAATCATCGAATAACGATAATTGGTTTTCATCTGGTAAGTGGTCTAAGACTTTGTTTTCTGTCATATAGTCAATAAGCGTCTTCGATACTTTACCACGTGTCGCCAAATCTTTCTTCGATAGGAATGGTTGTTCTTGTCTTGCTTCAACGATTTTGTTTGCAACGTTCAAGCCCAATCCTTGAATCGCTCTAAATGGAGCAATTAGTGAATCACCTTCGATGACAAAATTACTTGCTTCAGATTTATCCACGTCGACCATCTTGAAGTGGAAACCACGTTCGACCATCTCGTTGGCTAATTCCAGCACTGTTAGCAAGTTTTGTTCTTTCGTACTTGCTTCCATTCCTTTTTCGCGAATTTCTTTCATTCGTTTCTTAATCATCTCTTTCCCTTGAGACATGGCAACGATATCGAAATCTTGCGCACGCACTGAGAAATAAGCACAGTAGTATAACAATGGTTTATGAACCTTAAACCAAGCAACACGCAACGCCATTAAAACATAGGCTGCCGCATGGGCTTTCGGGAACATATATTTAATCTTCAAGCACGATTGAATATACCATTCTGGCACATTGTTTTCTCTCATAATCGCTTGGAAGTCGTCAGGAATTCCTTTCCCTTTACGAACCCCTTCCATGATTTTGAAGGCAATCCCTTCTTCAACGCCTTTATGGATTAAATACACCATGATGTCGTCACGACAACCGATAACGTCGGCCAGCGGGATATTATGAAGACGAATCAACTCTTCGGCATTTCCAAGGTATACGTCCGTACCGTGTGACAAACCAGAAATTTGAAGTAATTCAGTGAATGTTGAAGGTTTTGTTTGTTCTAACATTCCACGAACGAATTTCGTCCCAAATTCTGGAATCCCAAGTGTACCTGTATTCGAATCAATTTGTTCAGGAGTAACTCCTAACACTTCAGTCCCGCCAAAGATTTTCATCACTTCTGGATCATCAGGTGGAATCGATTTTGGATCCATTCCTGATAAATCTTGTAACATACGAATTACGGTCGGATCATCGTGTCCAAGAATATCGAGTTTTAATACATTATCGTGAATTGAGTGGAAGTCAAAGTGTGTTGTTCTCCACTCAGCACTCAAATCATCTGCTGGATATTGAATTGGAGTAAAGTCATACACATCCATATAGTCTGGAATTACAATAATCCCACCCGGGTGCTGACCAGTACTTCTTTTAACCCCTGTACATCCGCTTGCTAAACGCTCAATTTCTGCTTGACGAAGTTCGAGTCCCAAGTCACGTTCATATCCTTTTACATAACCAAAAGCCGTTTTCTCAGCAACCGTACTGATGGTTCCTGCACGATATACATAATCTTCCCCGAACAATACTTTTGTATAGTTATGCGCTTGTGGTTGATATTCCCCACTAAAGTTCAAATCGATATCGGGAACTTTATCTCCGTAGAATCCAAGGAACGTTTCAAACGGAATGTCGTGTCCGTCTTTAACCATCCTCGTATTACATCTTGGACAGTTTTTTTCAGGTAAATCAAAACCTGAGCCTACTGATCCATCATCAAAGAATTCTGATAATTGACATTGAGGGCAACGATAGTGTGGCGCTAACGGATTCACTTCGGTAATTCCAGTTAATGTCGCGACTAGAGACGAACCTACAGACCCACGTGATCCGACTAAATACCCGTCCTGATTACTCTTTAATACAAGTTTTTGAGCAATTAAATAAATTACCGAAAAACCATTTCCAATAATACTCTTCAGCTCTTTTTTAATACGATCTTCAACAATTTTAGGTAGAGGGTTCCCATACCATTCATGTGCTTTATCGTAACTTAATTTTGTAATTTCTTCTGCGGCACCTTCGATTTTAGGTGTATATAATTCATCTTTCACAGGAGTAATTTCTTCTAATTGATCGCTAACCCAATTCGAGTTAGTCACAACCACTTCATAAGCCTTTTCTTCACCAAGAAACGCGAATTCTTTTAACATTTCATCTGTTGTTCTTAAATGAGCATCAGGATATTCCTGAGGAACCCCATTGTTCAATGATGTCAGAAGAATCTCACGATAAATCTTGTCTTCTGGATTTAAGTAGTGAACATTCCCTGTTGCAACAACTGGTTTCCCTAACTCTTCTCCCAGACGAACTAAGTTTTGAATAATCTCTTCTAAATGATGCTCGTTACGAATCAATTCTTTTTTGATTAAAGGTCGATAGATGGCTTTCGGCATAATTTCAATATAGTCATAGAATTTAGCCTTTTCTTTTGCCTCGTTGTACCCTTTTTGCATCATCGCTTCGAATACTTCCCCTTCAGCACAGCCTGAACCTAACAGGAACGAATCACGACGGCTTGAAAGCATGCTTCTTAAAATACGAGGGACGCGGTAGTAATATTCGATATTAGATTGAGATATAACCTTGAACAACTCTTTTAATCCCGCTTGGTCTTTTGCAAAAATCGTCGCATGGAATGGACGTCCGTTCTTAAAGACCTCTTCTGGATGAATATTGGTATTTAATTCATCATGGTATAAAAGATTATGCTCTGTTGCTGCTTCTTTTAAAAAGATGTGACATAAGTGACCAGTTGTTTCAGAGTCGTACACTGCACGGTGGTGTTGTTCAAGTGCAACATTATATCTTTTTGCCAATGTGTTTAAACGATGGGACTTCAATTGTGGATGAAGCATACGAGACAATTCCAAAGTATCAATCACAGGTTGTTCTGTTTTTGGAATCCCTACATTTTCGTATCCAGTATTCAAGAACCCCATATCGAAACTTGCGTTATGGGCAACAAGGATACAGTCTTTAGAGAACTCGTGGAACTCTTTTAAGACTTGTTCTACTGATTTTGAACCTTTAACCATATCATCAGTAATCCCAGTTAATTGAATGGTTGTTGCTGATAATGGATGACCAGGATCGATAAACTCTTCAAATTGGTCAACTACTACACCGTTTTTCATCTTAACGGCGGCTAGCTCGATGATGCTATCATAAATCGCAGAAAGACCTGTTGTTTCCACGTCGAATACAACATAAGTAGCATCTTCTAATAAAATATGTTGTGGATTATAGGCAACGTTCACGTAATCATCTACGATATTTCCTTCTAATCCGTATAAAATCTTAATACCGTTTTTCTTACCAGCTCCATGTGCTTCTGGATAAGCTTGTAAGTTTGCATGGTCAGTAATGGCAATCGCCTTATGTCCCCATTTAGCCGCTTGACTAATCAAGTCGCTTGGAGAATTTGTCGCATCCATCACAGACATATTCGTGTGCATATGCAACTCAACGCGTTTTTCGCCTTCTGCCTTATCTTTTCTACCTTCACGATTCACAGCGTTCATATCACGGATAATCATTCCCAATTCTTGAGAGAACTTATTCACTTCAATCGTACCGAACGCTCTAACCCATGTTCCCTTTTTCAACCCTTCAAGCGCTTGTTCGTCTTCAGGAGTTGATGGGAATAAAGTGGCACTGATGGAAGAAGTATAGTCTGTTAATTTAATATTTCCGAACAACTTCCCTTTTGCTTTACCACGACGAAGTTCGATATCAAAAATCTTCCCTTCGATTACAACATTGCGCTCTTCTTCGAAAATATCAGCAATAGCACGAACTTCACTATTGGGTTTAATCGGTTTCCCATAAATTACCCCTTCAGGTTTAGAAGAAGATGGAGCGCCTGATTTTCTCTGAGGAGCTTGGGAAGCAGCAATTTGTGCCGCTTTTTGAGCTTCGTTAAACTCTTGTTCGATTTGTTGTTCTTTTTGAACAAACTCTTCTGCCATGCGGTCCTGCAACTCATCATCCACATGAATTTGAACGCCAAGCTTAGGGAAGCCAGCTTCCATATAAGCTTGTTGGATTCTTGGAACGCAATTATTCGTTAAGTGCGTCTTTGTTAATTCATTTGGACAATGAAGTTTTAGTTGATTTTTCGCATATTTTGGAGTTTGATCCGCTAAAATTTGATGAGAAACCGCAGATTCATCTTTCAGTGTCTCTAGCACATATTCCCAATAAGACTGAACGAGTTCTTCTGTCACTTCAGCCCCATCATCTGTTGTAATCACAGCTTTTCCGCCGAATTGACGGTAAGTGTCATTCAGGGCATCAGTGAATAGTTTAAATTTCTCGTACATAAAGATTACTGGATTATGAATATGGAACGTCCACGTTTTATCCAATTTCGAAATATCGATTCGAACTAATTTTGCCTCATCAAATTCTGGAGAAAAAATACTAGTGTCAGCAAGATTAAATTGCTCGATCACTTTTTTCATTAAATCCTTTTGTGATTGACTCATGGTTTCCTCCTTTTTTATTACATAAGAAGAGTGCTCCACCATCGCAGAGACACTCTCTTGTCTAATTAAATAATTTCATAATATCGTTCCATGTTACAAGAAGCATTAACGCAAATAGGAAAATAGCTCCCGCAATTGTTAAATAGCCTTCTTTTTCTGGATCGAGTGGTTTCTTACGAATCCCTTCAATGACATTCAGAACGAGTTTTCCACCATCTAGCGCTGGAATTGGTAACAAGTTCATTACACCAAGGTTGGCACTAATCATCCCCATGAAAGCAAGTAAATCAATGAATCCATTTTTAGCCACTTGTGAAGTCATTGAGTAAATCGCAACTGGTCCACCTAGCTGATTTAAATTAAATCCTCTCGTAAAGAGTGAACCTAATGCCGAGAGCACTAATACGACAACAGAAACAGTTTGCGTAAATCCATAAACAAGAATGGAAAGAATATCTTTTTTAAGAATTCTTGTCACACCAAATTGCCCTACTTTTGAACCATCTGATGCTTCGACAGCTTTAGGCGTCACTTGAACTTCTTGAGTTTTCCCATCACGTTCAATTGAAACCTCGAGAGATTTATCCGCACTAGAACGAACCACCTTCGTCATTTCATCCCATGAATGAATCTCAACACCGTCAATTGAAAGAACCTTATCGCCTTCTTTTAGCCCTGCTACTTGCGCTGCAGAATCATCTGTTACTTGTCCGATAATCGCATCATTAGATGGAACTCCACCTTGCATAAATCCAACAATAATAAATACTAAAATCGATAAAATAAAGTTATTCATCGGTCCAGCAGCGTTCGTTTTAATTCGATTCCATAAAGTAGCTGAATTGAATTGACGTTCCACTGGTGCAACAACAACTTCTGTGCCATCAGATTCTACAATTGTTGCAGTCTTAGAAACGGTTAATGTTACCTTCTCTTCAGAATTAATGAAGTAACCCGTAAGTGTCATATCTTTATGTAAATCTGCATCTTCGATTTGGAAAGGTACAGAATTTTCGATAATAAGCTTGTCGTCGAAGTTTAATTTCTGAACAACATTTTCAGTATCTAAGACGATGGTAATCATCATCCCTGGTTTAATTTCTTGTTCATCTTCATCATGACCCGCCATACGAACATACCCACCAATTGGTAATAAGCGAAGTGTATACACGGTCTCACCTTTACGTACTTGGAAGATTTTTGGTCCCATTCCAATTGCAAATTCACGAACCAAAATACCCGCTTTTTTTGCAAAATAATAATGACCAAACTCATGAATAATCACGATGATGCTAAATACAAATAAAAATGCAATTAATCCTTGCAATTATTTCACCTCTTTTAAATATCCCCAAAGAATTTAAATACAATCTGGAACATTAACATAGCAAAGAATGTTGAATCGAAACGATCCAATACTCCTCCATGTCCTGGGAATAAGTTTCCAGAATCTTTCACGTTAAATTGTCGCTTATAAGCAGACTCTACTAAATCACCTAATTGTCCGAAAATGGATAAGCAAACCATTAAGAGTACAAATTCAAATACTGAGAATTGAACTGGGTTATAAAATGGAACAACGAGTAATCCTAATAGTACTGAGCCAAGAACGCCACCAATAGACCCTTCAATTGTTTTATTTGGGCTGATATCTGGAGCTAACTTGTGTTTTCCAAACTGACGTCCTGCTAAATAGGCAAATGAGTCCGTTCCCCAAATGACAATAAAGACAAAAATCGCCATCCCAAAACTAATACTTCTAACAAATAGTATTCCAGAGAATCCACCACCGACGTATAAAGAAATCAGCGAACAAAACGCTGCATCTTCAAACGAAAAGCGGTCGCTCTTATATACCGTTAATGTCATCAGTAACATCACCATTAAGAAATAAAAGAAGAAATAATCGATTCCTCGTGGCAAGGCTACTAATGGTTTCTGCGAAAATAAAAATGATAAAGTCGCAAATAATGTGAGTGCTCCCTCAATAGAAAAAATATTCATTTTCTTCATTTGGAAGAATTCATAAATCGCTACAATTGCCAACATTGCTAAAAGTGTTCTAAGCCAAATGTCGCCTACAAAAAGAATTGGCAAGAATATACCTAAAGCAATAAGCGCGGTAATGACACGTTGTTTCATCTATGCAAGACCTCCATAACGACGATGTCTTCCTTGATACGTTAGAATCGCTTTATGTAAATCTTCTTCAGAAAAGTCTGGCCAGAAAATATCTGTAAAGTAATATTCACTATACGCTAATTGCCATAATAAGAAATTGCTTAACCGCACTTCTCCACTTGTACGAATCATTAAATCTGGATCTTGTAAGTCTCCTAGGAAGCTTGTTTGTAACTTGCTCGCAAAAGCTTCATCGTTAATATCTTCCACTGAGATTTCACCAGCTTGAACCTCGTTTGCTAGAGCTTTCGTTGCTTCAATAATTTCAGCACGTGAGCCATAATTGAGAGCAAACGTTAACACCATACCCGTATTATTTTTTGTATCTTCAACGGCTTTTAAGACGACTTGCTTTGTTGATTCTGGTAATTCATCAATAAATCCAATCAGTTCGATTTTCATATTTCTTTCTTGAAGTTCTGGCATAAACGTTCCAAAGAAGTCTCCTGGTAATTTCATAAGGAAACTAACTTCTTCTGTCGGACGTTTCCAGTTTTCAGTACTAAACGCATATAAGGTCATCGCTTTTACCCCTAATTCATCGGCAGCAATGGCGATACGTTTCACTGTACTCATGCCTTCTTTATGTCCCGCAATTCTAGGAAGATTGCGTTTCTTTGCCCAACGACCATTACCGTCCATAATCACGGCGATATGTTGTGGGATATTTTCTCGATCAATTGAAACAGATTCTGTTGTTTCTTGTGGTTTTGATTTTTTCTTCCAAAAAAGCATTTTATCCATTCCTTTACACGTATTTCTTTTCTATTGTAACAGAAGTTTAAGGTCATTTATAGTATTCTCTTTTTCCTTATGAAAAAATTACAAAAACAAAGGCCCTGATTGGTTTCTAAGGCGAAAAATGGTATACTTAGAAACAGATTTATGAACCAATAAAGGAGTTAACCATGATTACAATGAAAGATATTGTGTTAGAGGGACATCCAGCGCTTAGAAAACGTGCTGAGAAGCTTACTTTCCCACTAACAGAAGAACAACAAGAACTAGCCAAAGAAATGCTAGAATTCTTACATAACAGTCAAGATCCAGAAATCGCAGAAAAATATGAATTGCGCGCTGGTGTTGGTCTTGCAGCACCTCAACTTGGGAAATCTATTCAAATGATTGCTCTTCTCGTTCCAGGTTTTGAAGATGAAGAACCAATCTTAAACGAAGTATGGATTAACCCACGCGTCATGCGTGAATCAGTGAAAAAAGCCTGCCTAAAAGAAGGTGAAGGTTGCCTTTCAGTTGAACGTGACGTACCTGGGATTGTTCTTCGTTCTGAACGTGTAACTGTCAAATATCAAGATGTGAACGGAGACGAATTCGTACGTACATTAACAGACTATGAAGCCATCGTTGTTCAGCACGAAATCGACCATTTAAACGGTGTGATGTTCTATGACCACATCAATAAAACACAACCAATGTATATCCCTAAAGGAGCGGTTGTCATTGGCGAATAAGACACCTATCTTGGTATTCGATTTAGATGATACTCTTTACTCAAAAGAGCAAGTCTTTTTAACAGCCTTAAAGAAATGCTATCCAACATTTCATATCACTAATAATACTTATAAAATATACCAACGAAATAGTGATGTTGCTTTTCATTTTTTCGTAAAAGAAAAAATGACTTTAGAAGAGAGTCATTTTTATAGAATTGAAGCTGCTCTTACTGAACTTGGTTTAGATTCTTCAAAAAAATCTGTCATTCGTTTTAAGGAAACCTATCAATATGTGATGGATCATATCGAATTAGATAAAGACTGGTATGACTTTTTTGACAAAGTATCATACCACTCTACTCTTGTTCTTCTTACAAATGGTCCAACAAGTCATCAGTCAAAGAAAATTACATCTCTTGGATTAGCAAAGTGGTTCGACACTTCAAGAATCTTCATTTCTGAGACGACTGGTGTTCCTAAACCACAAGCTGAGGCCTTTATGAATGTCGAACGACTTTTTCCAGATTTAAGCCCAAACGACTTCTGGATGATTGGCGATGACCTTGTAAATGATATCGAAGGTGCCAAAAACAGAGCTTGGAATACGATTTATTTTAAGTTTGGCGAAGAAGATGCCACTTTGACACCTAAACCACTCTCAAGTCCAAAAGATTTGCTTGAAAAATTGGAAAAAGAGACCCTCTTCAGCCTTTAAGATTATGAAAAAATAAGCATTCTATGATAAAATATGATAGAAACATTATGAAAAAAATTAAAGGAGTACATACATGATTTTTAAAATTACTTACCAACCAACTAAAACGGAAGCTCCACGTCGTGAGAATACACAAGCTTTATATGTCGAAGCTAGTGACAAGGTAGAAGCCCGCCGCCTTGTAGATGAAAACACTGAATACAACGTTGAGTTTATCCAAGAGCTAGATGAAAAACACTTAGCTTACGAAAAACAAAACCCTGAATTTAAATTAACGGTGTTCAAGTAACATGAAGCCAAATATCAAAAATAACGAAACGGGCGTATTTGCTTTTGGCGGTTTAGGTGAAATCGGTAAAAACACATATGGCGTTCAATTCCAAGATGAGCTCATTATTTTGGATGCCGGTATTAAATTCCCTGAGGATGATTTACTAGGAATCGATTATGTGATTCCCGATTACAGTTATATCGTTCAAAATATTAATAAAGTAAAAGGTTTATTTATTTCTCATGGACACGAAGACCATATTGGTGGGATTCCTTTCTTAATTAAACAAGCGAACATCCCTATTTATGCAACGAAACTTGCGATGTCTTTAATCCGAAATAAATTAGAAGAACATGGCCTTTTAAGAGATGCTATTCTTCACGAAATTGATGAAGACAGCGTCATCAAATTCCGTAAAACACAAGTGAGTTTCTATCGCACAACCCACTCTATTCCAGATGCATTTGGGATTGTGATTAAAACTCCTCCAGGAAACATCGTGTTCACAGGTGACTATAAGTTTGACTTCACTCCAGTTGGAGAACCAGCAAACCTTCACCGTATGGCACAAATTGGTTCAGAAGGCGTTCTTGTTCTTTTAGGAGACAGTACGAACTCTGAAGTCCCTGGATTTACTCAATCAGAACAAGTTGTTGGAAAATCGATTAAAGAAATTATCCAACGCGTGGATGGACGTATCATTTTTGCGACATTCGCATCAAACGTTTCTCGTCTAAAACAAGTAACAGATGTGGCTGTAGCAACTGGTCGTAAATTAGCTGTATTTGGACGTAGTATGGAAGCCAGCTTCCGCACTGCGCGTGAATTAGGTTATATTAAGGCTCCGGATGATACTTTTATCGATGGACGTGAAATCAACCAATACCCTTCTGAGAAAGTCATTATTTTATGTACAGGTTCTCAAGGGGAACCAATGGCGGCACTTAGCCGTATTGCCAATGGAACTCACCGTCAGATTTCTATTCAACCTGGAGATACAGTTATCTTCTCTAGTTCACCAATTCCAGGAAACACTTCAAGCGTTAACCGCGTTATCAACCTTCTTTCAGAAGCTGGTGCTGAAGTCATCCATGGTAAAGTAAACAATATTCACACATCTGGACACGGTTCTCAAGAAGAACAAAAATTAATGCTTCGCTTAATGAAGCCTAAATACTTCGTTCCAGTTCACGGTGAATATCGTATGCAGAAGATTCAAGCAAACCTTGCAACTCAAGTGGGTATTCCAAAAGAAAACTCATTTATCTTAAGCAATGGAGATGTTCTTGCAGTTACAGCGGACTCAGCACGTAGAGCCGGCCACTTCTATGCTGGTGACGTCTATGTCGATGGAAAT
>JAGZLX010000034.1 GCA_018364485.1 Granulicatella adiacens | reverse complement strand
CTTTATCCAAGCGACGAAGCATTTTATGCAGAGTTGGAGAAATTAAAGAAAGAAATGAAAGCTTTCAAAGAAAAATACGAAAACCAATTAGGAGACTTAGAAGTATTAGATGAAGCGATTCGCAAGTATGAAGAGATTGAATTAGCAGTATACCGCGCTTCTCATTATGCAGAATTACCAATGACAGTTGACCGCTTGAATCCAAAAGTGGTGGAAAACGCCACAGCATTTGAAGCAGTCAGCGTATCATATGCTGAAAACATGAGCTTTGTGATGACAGAGTTAATTTCATTAGACGAAGACTTCTTAAACCAATTCGTAGCAGAGAAGAGACCAGACTTAGCATACTTTGTTGAAAAAGTGATTCGTCAAAAGAAACATACGCTCTCAAAAGATGCAGAACAAGTGCTATCAAACTTAAGCAGCTTACCAAGTTTCTATCAATTATATGAAGTAACAAAACACGAAGATATGCAATTTGAGTCATTTGAAGCAAACGGCAAGACTCTTGAAAACAGCTTTGTATTATACGAAAACTTGCATGAAATGGACCCTGACAAAGAAGTGCGTCGTGCTGCGGCTAAGAGCTTCTATAAAACATTAAACGCGTATAAAAATACAGTTGCCAATGAATACATTTCTCAATTGAAGAAAGAAAAAATGATGGCAACAATGCGTGGATATGATAGTGTCATTGACTACCTATTAGATGAACAAGATGGGGACCGTGAATTATACGACCGTCAAATTCGTATGCTCATGACAGACTTAGCGCCTCATATGCAACGCTATATTAAATTATTAGCGAAAGAGCATGGCATTTCTGATATGCAATTCATGGATGCAAAAATCAACTTGGACCCAGAATTCGAAGTGGATATGACGATTGAAGAATCTCGTGAGTACTTGAAGAAAGCTCTAGGCATCCTTGGCGAAGACTACAAAGCGATGATTGATGAAAGTTATGACAAACGTTGGACAGACTTCCCACAAAACATCGGTAAGAGCACTGGTGGATTCTGTGCGACAGTTCCTAATGTTGCCGGATTTATCCTATTATCATGGACAGGTAAAATGAACGAAGTGTTCGTGTTAGCGCACGAATTAGGGCATGCATACCACTTCATGTCAACAGGTAAACATCAATCGATTTTAAACAATGAATGTTCATTATACTTCGTTGAAGCTCCTTCAACATGTAATGAAGTCATCGTTTCAAACTACTTACTTAAAACAAGTACAGACGCTCGTTTCAAACGTTGGGTTATCAGCAATATGATTAGCCGTACGTATTTCCACAACATGGTTACTCACTACATGGAAGCTGTGTACCAAGATCGTATTTACAAGATGATTGATAACAATGAAATGTTAAACGCAGATGTATTATCAACCGTGAAAAAAGAAGTGATGCAAGAATTCTTCGGAGATAGCCTTGTGGTCAATGAAGGGGCGGAGTTAACATGGATGCGTCAACCGCACTACTACATGGGATTATATCCATATACGTATTCAGCTGGCCTTACAATCGGTACTGCGATTGCGAACCAAATCGAAGAAAATCCTGAACACGCTAAAGTGTGGTTAGATACTTTATCTAAAGGTGGAAGCATGTCTGCCAAAGACTTAGCAATTCACGCAGGTTGCGATGTTTCAACAGATGAACCATTGAAACAAGCGATTGCTTACGTTGGACATTTAGTAGACCAATTAGAAAGCTTAACAGCAGAATTAAAAGCATAAAATATAATAAAACTCGTTACAATTTTCAAAAAGTCTATTGTAGCGAGTTTTATAGTATATACATAAGGAAAACATTGTGATAAAATTAACTTGAATAAAATGAGTGAAAAATAGAGATACTAAGAAGTGCAGAAAGGAGAAGGAGTGATTTTGCTCATTAAATATAAAAAGTTAGGAGAGAAAAATTATGTCAACATTTTATGTACCAGCTATTAACTTAATCGGAAGAGGAGTCGTTAAAGAAATTGGACCTTACGTAAAAGATCTAGGATATCATAAAGCTCTTTTAGTAACGGATAAATTTATCGAATCAAGTGATATTCTTCCTAAAGTAACAGAACCTTTAAAAGAAGCAGGTGTGGACTTCGTTATTTACTCTGATGTAGAACCAAACCCAACTTGTAAAAATGTTAACGATGGGGTTGCTGCATTAAAAGAAAACAACTGTGACTTCATTATCAGCTTAGGTGGTGGATCACCTCAAGACTGTGCAAGCTGTATTTCAGTAATTGCAACAAACGGTGGTAAACCTCAAGACTACGAAGGATTACACAAATCTGCTAAAAAAGGTTTACCAGTAGTTGCTATCAACACAACTGCAGGTACTTCAGCTGAAATTACAATCAACTACGTAATTACAGACGAAGAAAGAAAAGTTAAAATGGTAATGGTTGATAAAAACAGCCTAGCTTTAATCTCTGTAAACGACCCTGAATTAATGGTATCTAAACCAGCAGCATTAACTGCAGCAACAGGTATGGATGCTTTAACT
Organism: Granulicatella adiacens; assembly: GCA_018364485.1. GTDB lineage: Bacteria > Bacillota > Bacilli > Lactobacillales > Aerococcaceae > Granulicatella > Granulicatella adiacens_A. The sequence goes on along the minus strand of JAGZLX010000034.1, from coordinate 15,756 downwards.
CACGCGGTTGAAGCTTTAGTAACCCCAGGTGCTTACGGCGTTACTAAGAAATTATCAATTGGGGCAATTGAATTAATTAAAGAATACTTACCACGTGCGGTTAAAGATGGCCATGACATCGAAGCTCGTGAAGGTATGGTGAACGCAATCTTCTTAGGCGGTATGTCATTCAACAACGCTGGACTAGGATATGTTCACTCAATGGCTCACCAATTAGGTGCTGTTTACAAACTTCCACACGGTGTATGCTGTGCTATGTTATTACCAGTAATCGAACGCGAAAATGCAAAACGTGTTCCAGCTGCATTCCGTGATGTTGCAAAAGCTTTAGGTTTACAAACTGAAGGTAAATCTGATGAAGAATGTGCAGCATATGCAATCAAAGAAATCGAAACTCTTTCTGAAACAGTAGGTATTCCTAAGAAATTAACTGAATTAGGAATTGAAGAAAAAGACTTCGACTTCGAATATCTATCTAAGAATGCGTTAATCGATGCTTGTGCACCAGGTAACCCATTCATGCCAACATTAGAAGAAACAATTGCTTTCTACAAAGAATTGTTCTAATCGGTAAAACAAAAATATTCGTATAGCTTTTAGAACGTGGAGTATTGTCACCCCCCAGTGAAACGTCAATACTCCACGTTTTATTTTGTACGGAAATTTATGAAAACGCATTAATTTGTGCTTGCTATTTAATGAAACCTGGTCTAGTATTAAGATATTAAGTATTTAGGAGGAAATGGAATGATAGGGTTAATTCTTACTGGGCATGGACAATTTGCTGTTGGAGTGGGACAAGCGCTAGAGATGATCGCCGGAAAACAAGCGGCATATCGCGTGGTACCATTTTTAGAAAGTGAACCAATGGAAGCTCTTGAAAATAATTTGAGAAATGCAATGACTGAATTGCAAGAGGAAACAGAAGGAATCGTTGTATTTGCGGATCTTTTAGGTGGAAGTCCATTCAAGGCTGCCATGTTAGCTTCTGTTGATTTTGAAAATGTAGAAGTAGTAGTGGGAACAAACTTACCAATGTTAATTGAAATTGCAATGTTACGTGAATTTGCTGCAAGTGCGCAAGACGTGGTAACACAAAGCTTATTAGCAGGGAAAGAAGCGATTCAACAAGTAAGCTTGCCAACGATTCAAAATAATGATATCGATGAATTTGATGACGAGGATGGGATTTAATGACTGCCAATATTATTTTAGTGAGTTCCCTTACGTTCATCGTATTCGTCGTTGTAATTTTAGGGATTTATTATTTCTTCTCAAGAAAAAATATGAAACGTCAACAACAGTATTTTGAAAAATTACATGAAGCCCTGCAAGTTGGGAAACGTGTTATCTGCGCGAATGGATTATATGGTACTGTAAAGAAAGTTGATGAAGAAAAAGTGGATGTTGAGATTGCAAAAGGCGTCGTGATTACGGTATCTCGTTTTGCAATTTCTGAAGTCTTATAAGCGGTGACTGTATGCAATCGATTTTTGGAGAGTTTTATACAGGAGCTGACGGTAAGGATTATTTCTATCTGCCATTCTTAAAGACGGTTTATCATATTCCGACAGATGACTTAGTGACTTTTAATGCCTTTAGACATCGCTTTGTTATTGCATTTGCTTTGGGAGCTATTTTTTATAGTTTCTTTCCAGGAGATGTGTTGCTATGCGTATTTGTAGGAGCGTTATTCTACGCGCTTGCGACAGTGGCGTATCTGAAAAGTATTTTGCCAAAGTATGTGGTGCAAAAGGGAGTTCAAGAAGGAGACTTACATCGCGCACAAGAAAATGAACAGCAAGGATCACTGGCTAAAACATTATTTGTTAGTTTAGCAGGAGTTCTGATTATCGCTGGAAGTTTCTTTGTCTCAGGAGAGATGGTCAATCGAATGATTATCATTGCGTTTGGTGTCATCGTGACCATCAGTGGAACTAGTTCTATTATCGGAAAATCAAAATAAAGTGAAATGGAAGCTTAGATTCTAAGCTTCTTTTTTTATGGAAAAATTTAGAGGGGTGGGGCTTTGTTAATTGTGAAGAATTTTAAACATATTTGTAGAGATTAGTACGAGTTGTCTGACATTAAAATGGTTAGAAATGCTTTTATATATAATGTTTTACAAATTAACAATACAAAAATGTTATAAAAACACAAAAGTGAAGAATTTATTAAAAAAGTTTTATTAAAACGCTTCCAAAAAATCGAAGAATTATGTATAATGAATTTAGCTTTTTATGAAAGGAGAGCTAGTAATGCCAAATATTTTATTAACACGAATTGACAATCGTATGATTCACGGTCAAGTTGCAACTCAATGGTCATCTTACTTAGGGGCCAACCTACTGCTTGTTGCAAACGATAAAGTAGCTGCGGATCCGATGCGTAAAGGGTTAATGGATATGGCTGCTCCAGCTGGTGCACAAACTCGTTATTTCACTATTGAAAAAACGATTAATGTCATTGGTAAAGCAGCAGATCGTCAGTTGATTTTCATTATCTGTGAAAATCCTCAAGACGTAGTGAAATTAGTAGAGGGAGGAGTGCCAATCAAGAAGGTTAACATTGGGAACATGCACATGGCGGAAGGAAAACGCCAAGTTGCAGGTGTTGTTGCGGTTGATGATGCAGATGTTGCTGCATTCAGAAGACTGCAGGAGTTAGGTGTCGAACTTGAAATTCAGAAAGTACCAACTGAAGGAAAAGAAGATGTTTCGAAATTATTCCAATAATTTTATTTATAAAAGGGGTCAATGAATATGCAAGCAAGTTTTATTCAAATCTTATTAGTATTCCTTGTAACTTTTGTTGCTGCGATTGACCAATTCAGCTTTTTAGAATCACTATACCAACCTATCGTAATGGGTCCAGTGGTCGGAGCTATTTTGGGCGACGTACAAACAGGGTTAGTTGTTGGGGGTACTTACCAATTAATGACAATCGGTAACATGCCAGTCGGTGGGGCACAACCACCTAATGCCGTAATCGGCGGAATTATGGCGACAGTATTGGCTATCAGTCTTAAATTAGAACCAGCTGCTGCAGTAGGTGCTGCTGTTCCATTTGCGCTTTTAGGTCAATATGGCGTTACTTTAATCTTTGCTTTAATGTCACCAATGATGGCTGTGGCTGATAAGTATGCACAAGATGCAAATCCAAAAGGAATTGCTCGTTTGAACTACTTAGCAATGGCTGCTTTAGGAGCTATCTTTGGTCTTGTAGTTGTATTATTCTTCATCGGTGGACAAGCTATCGGGGATACTTTAACAAAATCTATTCCTGAATGGTTCATGTCAGGATTAGGTGCTGCCGGTGGTATGATGCGCTTCGTAGGGTTCGCAATCTTACTAAAAGTAATGGTTTCTAAAGAACTATGGGGCTTCTACTTCTTAGGCTTTGCTTTAGCAAACATTGTTTCTGCAAGTGAAAGCTTAGCTGGATCTGCATTAGTATTATTAGCGTTCATTGGTTTTGCAATTGCATACTGGGATTTCCAAATCCAAACAAAATTCAAAACAGCGGGTGCTAGCATTGTGAACGATGGAGGTGAAGAAGATGGCATATAATATTCCAGATTCTTATAAAAACCAAACGCCTGCTCCACGCTTAGATAAAGCAACGTTAAACAAAATGGCATGGCGTTCAATTTTCTTACAATCTTCTTTCAACTATGAACGTATGCAAGCAGGTGGCTGGTTATACGGTATTTTACCAGGGTTGGAAAAAATCCATACAGACAAAGATGACTTAGCTGCATCAATGTCTCATAACTTAGAGTTCTTCAATACTCACCCATTCTTAGTAACATTCGTAATGGGGATTGTATTATCTCTTGAACAAAACAAAGCAGATATTCCAACAATCCGTGCGGTACGTGTTGCTGCAATGGGACCATTGGGTGGTATCGGTGACGCTTTATTCTGGTTTACATTAGTTCCAATCGTAGCCGGTATTTCTTCAGACTTTGCGTTAAAAGGAAGCATCGCTGGACCATTACTATTCTTAGCGGTATTTAATATCTTCCAATTTGCAATTCGTTACTGGTTAATGCACTGGTCTTACAACTTAGGAACAGATGCAATCGGTATCTTTACTGCAAATGCCAAAGAATTCACTCGTGCTGCTTCAATCCTAGGGGTATTCGTTGTTGGGGCTTTAACTAGCCTTTACGGTGGCACTAAATTAGGAATTCAAATCGCAAATGGTGAAAAACCAATTGTTATCCAAGCAATCTTAGATGGTGTATTACCAAAATTAATTCCATTAGGAATTACTTTAGGACTTTACTACTTATTAGCGCGTAAAAAATGGACGCCATTACGTTGTATCGTTCTTCTATTAGTTGTCGGAATCGGTTTTGCATTCTTAGGAAACTTACTAGGAGTTAAATTCTGGGGTTAGTCCCTGAACAATAAAAATAAGCTAGGCGTTATGCCTAGCTTATTTTTGTTGCTTTTTAAAAGTGTTTTTTCGTAATAGCTTTAATACGATCTGCAAGGAATACCGCAACGACTAATTTTCCTAAGTCAGGAAGAATGAATGGATATAAACCGAAACCAAGAATTTGTTGAAGGCTTAGTTCTTGCATCTTAATGCTTAAGAGTACGAAAGTCATATATGGAATTCCGATGAGGTAGAAGATGACTTCACCCACAAGAGCAGCAATCACCCAACCGAAGATATTGTTGATGCGGTTCCCGATGAATGAAATCACCGGTGCTGCTAACATAAATCCGATGACAAATCCAAATGATGGTGAAACAAAGAGTGCTGTACCACCGCCTAATAGAAAGAGTAAGAGAAAGTGAACAAATTGAGCAGCAAAAGCGCCAACTGGTGGCAAGAGTAATGATGCCAAAATCACTGTGGCTGTTTGTGCTGAGAATGGTACTGGACCAATCGGAATTTTTAAGTAGCTAGATACATAGCAGAGTGCTCCTAAAAGTGCTGCGAGCACAATGGTTTTAATCGATAATTTTTTCATGAGTTTAACTCCTAATCTTTTAGTTTTCTGGACGAATACTTACTTCGCCGTATGATAATGAATGAATGATTCCGTCATCTGTTTGGACGATAAGGTGTCCGTTGTTGTCTACGCTTTTGGCAGTGGCAGGATATGTTTTCATACCGCTAATGACATTGATTTTCTTGCCGACAATGATGGAATGGTCTTTGTATTCTTCCATGAAGTCTCTCTTACCGGCATTGATATCTTCGTAGCAGTGATTCCATTCTTTTAGGAAACGAGCTACGAATTCATTGCGGCTGAAACCGTCTGGAATTTCTTGCGGAGAAAAGAGGGAACCGATAATCGGTTTTAAATCCTCTGGAATAATAGCGTCATCGATATGCAAGTTAATTCCCATTCCGACAATCAGTGCATCGACCTTCTGAGCTTCAATATTCGTCACGGCTTCTGTTAAGATACCGGCGATTTTTTTATCGTGAAAATAGAGGTCGTTCACCCATTTAATCCCAATTTTTTCATGGATAAAGGATTCCACCGCCCGCGTTGCGGCAACTGCCGTAGCACAAGTGATCAGCGAAATACTGTCCAAATCACCTTCTGGGAAAATACAGATACTCATATAAAGTCCAGATTTTGGTGGAGAGAGGAATGTTCTTCCTAGTCGTCCACGACCTGCTGTTTGCTCTTCTGCAATAAAGAAGGTAGGGACTCTCGAGCCTGATGCGCCGTAAGTTTTAGCCAAATCATTGGTTGAAGTAGTTGTTTCAAAAACTTGAATATCCCAATCTTGAAGGGCCTCTCCTAAATGAGTGCGAATGCCTTCAAGGGTTAACAAATCCGTCTGTCTGGATAATTGATAACCAACTTTTGTACTTGAGGTGATCTCATAGCCATCTTTTTTTAATTGCTGGATGGCTTTCCACACAGCAGTACGAGAAAGGTTCAGTTGTTCTGCGATATCTTGTCCTGAAAGAGGTTTGTCCACGGTACTGTATAAAAGACGTAAAACGTCCTGTTTAGTGCTCATAATATCCTCCTTTCATCAGTATTCATGTTTTTAAGTGTAACAGATTTGGAACGATTGTCAACTATTGAATTTTTAAAAGTTAACAATAGATACGAACGATTAAAAGATAGCGGATTCTACTGTGAACATGGTATAATAATTGAGAACATTTAGTGAAAGGAATTTGAGTATGAAAAAATTAGTCATTAACGGCGGTAAACCACTTAAAGGGGAAGTAACCATTAGTGGAGCTAAAAACAGTACAGTAGCTTTAATTCCGGCTGCTATTATCGCGAATGAACCAGTCGTATTAGAAGGTGTCCCTGAGATTCAGGACGTAGATGCCTTAATTGAAATTTTGAATGATTTTAACGTAAAAACAGAATTCGTTGATGGAACATTAACTATCGACCCAAGAGAGATGAAATCAATCCCGATGCCAAAAGGGAAAATTCAAAGCATGCGTGCTTCGTATTACTTTATGGGAGCAACTCTTGCTAAATTTGGAGAAGGGGTCGTTGGACTTCCAGGAGGATGCTTCTTAGGTCCTCGTCCAATTGACCAACACTTAAAAGGATTTAAAGCGCTTGGTGCCGATGTGAAAGACCATGATGGTGCTATCTACTTATCTACGGACGAAGAAGGCTTAGTTGGTACGAAAATTTATATGGACGTTGTGTCTGTAGGTGCGACAATCAATGTATTACTTGCATCTGTTCGTGCAAAAGGAAAAACGATTATCGAAAATGCTGCTCGTGAACCAGAAATTATTGATGTAGTTACTTTATTAAATAAAATGGGAGCTAATATTAAAGGTGCTGGAACAAGCGTAATCCGTGTGGAAGGGGTTGACCAATTACATGGATGTACGCATACGATTATTCCGGACCGTATTGAAGCAGGAACGTATTTATCAATTGCAGCAGCGGTTGGTGAAGGCATTCGCGTGAAAAACGTGATCTTCGAACACTTAGAAAGTCTCATTGCGAAGATGAACGAAATGGGCGTGAAGATGGAAGTTGGCGAAGACGATATTTATGTATTCCCAACAGACGAATTAAAAGCCGTCAATATCAAAACAATGCCTTATCCAGGGTTTGCGACAGACTTGCAACAAACCATCACACCACTCTTTAGTAAAGCGAAAGGTACTGCGATGGTTGTCGATACCATTTATCCAAAACGTGTCGGTCACGTACCAGAGTTAAATCGTATGGGTGCTCGTGGAAAAGTGATTGAAGATATCATTACATTTGAAGGGCCAACACCATTAGTCGGTGCCGAAGTAGCAGCTAGCGATTTACGTGCGGGGGCTGGACTTGTGGTAGCTGGTTTAATGGCTGAAGGAACAACGAAGATTTCAAATATCGGACATATCCTACGTGGTTATTCAAATATCGTTGAAAATCTACAAGCATTAGGTGCCGATATTTCGATGATTGAAGAGTAAGAAGGGGCATTATGTCAGAACAAGTGGAAACTGTAACGCTACAAAGCTTACAAGAAAAAACTTTAAAAGAGATGTACGGCTTTGCCAAACATTATAAAATTCCTTATTACGGTCAAATGAATAAAAAGGAATTGGCGCTTGCGATTCTTCGTGCTCAAGAGGAAGCTACTGGTTTTTTCCAAGTGGAAGGTGTCTTGGATATTAATCGTGCAGAAGGATTTGGATTCCTAAGACCGATTAACTATTCAAGCAGTCAGGAAGATATTTATATTTCTTCTTCGCAAATTCGCCGTTTCGACCTTCGAAATGGGGACCTTGTGAGTGGGACAGCACGTCCGCCACGTCAAGGTGAGAAGTTCAATGGGTTGATGCAAGTGGGTTTCGTGAATGGAAAAGATCCTGAAGAAGCCAAAGAGCGTGACCATTTCCCGGGACTTACACCATTGTATCCTGAAAAGCAAATGGTGCTAGAAACGACACGTGGTCGTATCGCTTCTCGGATGTTGGATTTAATTTGTCCGATTGGTTTTGGGCAACGTGGACTTATTGTAGCTCCGCCAAAAGCAGGGAAGACAAGCTTGTTAAAAGAAATCGCTAATGGAATTACAACAAATTATCCAGAAGCGGAATTAATTATTTTACTCATTGATGAACGACCTGAAGAGGTAACAGACATCGAGAGAACGGTGGATGCGGAAGTGGTGTATTCTACATTTGACCAGCTTCCAGAAAACCACATTAAGATTAGTGAATTAGTGCTGGAACGTGCGCTACGTCTTGTAGAAGATGGACGTGATGTGATTATCTTGATGGATAGTCTTACGCGTCTTGCCCGTGCGTATAACTTAACGATTCCACCTTCAGGAAGAACATTGAGTGGAGGGATTGACCCAGCTGCCTTGTATCGCCCAAAGAAATTCTTTGGTTCTGCCAGAAATATTGAAGAGGGCGGAAGTTTAACGATTCTTGCCACAGCGTTAGTGGAAACAGGAAGCCGCATGGATGATGTGATTTATGAAGAGTTCAAAGGAACGGGAAATTCAGAAATTCATCTTTCAAGAGAACTTGCTGAAAGACGAGTATTTCCAGCGATTGATGTGAAACGTTCAGGCACTCGTAAAGAAGACATGCTCCTTTCACAAGAAACGCTAGAAGCCATTTGGAAAGTGCGTCATGCCATTAAAGGAGACGGTCTTGAAACGAGCGAACAACTCGTGAAGCAATTAAGAGAAACGAAGTCGAATGCCGATTTCATTCGTCGCCTTAGTTTATTAGATTAGAACAGAGATCCCTAAGAGTTTTCTTAGGGATTTTTATTTTTTCAAAAGGTTACAAAAGAAGATGAAAGGAGATTTCAAATAGATTGCTCCTTGTGGTAAAATGAAAAAAGGAGTGATTTTACGTGAAAAAGAAAAAAGTAATCAAAACAAATGCAGTTCGAATGGTCGAACAAGCTAAAGTTCCATATGCCATTCATGAATATGATGTGGATACAGCACACTTAGACGCTATTCATGCGGCGCAGGGAATGGGGATTCCTGTTGAGGAAGTCTACAAAACCATCGTATTAACAGGCGATAAGACAGGACATTTAGTCGCTTGTATTGCGGCCCACCGAGAATTAGATTTAAAGACGATTGCGAAAGTTTCAGGAAATAAACGCGTAGAATTATTATCACTAGATAAACTGGAACCATTAACAGGATATGTACGCGGAGGATGTTCACCAATTGGAATGAAGAAGAAATTTCCAACCTTCATCGAGCATCATGCGATGGAGCAAAAAACGATTCGTATCTCTGCGGGAAAACGTGGTCTCCAATTAGAGATTGCACCACAGGATTTACAACAGTTAACACAAGCAACGGTATTTGAAAATCATCCAGATGAGGTGGAAGCATGAGTGAAGTAACGATTCTTCACATCAACGATATGCACTCGAACTTTCATTCCATAGCAACACAAACGCGCTTTATGACTGAGCGTAGAGCCCAGCTCGAAAACGAAGGGAAAAAGGTGTTTGGGATTGATCTAGGAGACCTCATTGACCGTGTACATCCACTGGTCGAAGCTGAAGATGGAAAGATTGCGTCAAGAGTGTTGAACGAAGAGCAGATTGATTTTGCGACCCTTGGAAATAACGAAGGAACAGCATACACACCGCTTGAATTAGAAGCTGCGTATGAAGGTCGCAAGTTCGAAGTCATTATTTCGAATGTAAAATGGGCGTCTACTGGAGAAGTGCCTCCTTTTGCAAAAGAAGTTCACTTCGAAACAGTGGATGACTGCAGCATTGCATTTATCGGGTTGACGGCTTCTTATCCAGAAAGCTATGGCCCAAATGGCTATCTGATTGAAGAGCCGATGGATGCGTTGAAGCGTCTTGTACCGACTCTAGCAGCAGGCGGCCATCAGATTGTCTTGCTGTCTCATTTGGGAATTGAAATGGATCATCTGATTGCCGAAACTTATCCAGAAATTCAAGTGATTCTTGGGGCGCATACGCATCATCTCTTTGAAGAAGGAAAATGGGTAAACCAAACACTGTTAACTGGTGGATTTAAGTATGGTGCTTATATTGGCGAACTTCATTTGAAGACAGAAGGGAGTCGCTTGATTCCACTTTCTGATAAAATGATTGCGGTAGAGGATTTAAAAGAGGATTCGACTATTGATGAAGGAGAAGCACTTCGCCAAGAAGGGGTTGCGCTCTTGAAAGAAGAAGTGGTACTACCACATATTCCTGCGTACTCCGTAAAAGAACTTGCTCTTCTCTCATTAGAAGCGATGACGAGACAAACTGGAGTTTCGGTAGCATTTACTTATACTGGCCTCTTTGTAGTTCCGTTTAAAGAAGGACCACTTACAAAGTTCGATTTGCATGAGTGTATGCCACATCCGATTCATTTGAACAAGAGTCGCTTTAGAGTTTCGGATTTCAAACAACTATTACGCATTTTTGAAGAACAACAGCCTGAATTGCTAGAAAAAGCTATTCGTGGATATGGTTTTCGTGGTAAACTGTTTGGAGAGATCCTTTATACAGGATTCCAGTTCGCTAGTGGCGAAATCCTTATGGATGGAAGAAAGTTGGCAGACGATGAGTTCATTACGTTTGTTTGCCCAGACCATATGCGATTTGTTCCATTTTTCCCGATGATTGAAGAAAAAGGGGACAACGAAATTATTTATCCAGATTTATTAAGAACGATTATTGAAAAAGAATTAGTATTCAAAGAAAGGAAGAATCATGACTGAACAGAAAGCAGAAACACTTTCACAGGAATTAAGTCAAGTCTTAGAAGAGATTGTGACAACGCCTGAAGAGGAAGTGAAGCGTGCGGTAATGGTTGGCGATACAACCGTGATGATTGATGATGTGCATTATGAGATCGTCGAAGATTACCGTGACGGATTTAATCTAGAAGCATTAAATGAGCGCTATAATGACATTTTTGAGCGCTATGATTACATCGTTGGCGACTGGGGCCATGAGAAATTACGTTTGAAAGGTTTCTTCAAACATTCGCATAAATTGGCGACTCCAGACCGCGATATCGATTATTTACAAGAATATTTATTAGAATATTGTAATTTTGGGTGCCAATATTTCGTATTAGAAAGAGACCCAGAGGCGCAACATAAGCCAGTTGTGGAAGAAGAAAAACCACAACAACGTCCAAGACGTGAACGCAATAATCAACGTAAACGTCAAAACAATCAACGCAGAGAACATGTATTTAGTCCGGCGGATTTAGATAATCCGGTTCGTTCAAATAACAAGCGTAAGTTTAAAGAAAAGTCTCAAAACCGTCAGAAAAAACGTAATAATGAGACAAATCAAAAGACGAAAAAAGATCAATCGTTTAACTTGAAAGAATTTATTCCAAAAGAAACGATGAAAGAAAAAGAATATGAGGGCAATAACTTCAAACCTAAACAAAAGAAATCTTCGCAACATTTCTCAATGAAAGAAGTGGAGAAACCAACAACTAGCAAGGTGAAGAAGAGCCCTATGAAATCCACTCAGAAGAAAGGATTCCATATTCGAGAAAACCAACAAAGAGGTAACTAAATGTATAAAGCATATTTTATTGATTTAGATGGAACAATGTATCGCGGAAAAGACCGTATTCCAACGGCCGAAGCATTTATTAAGAGATTGCAAGAAGCTAAGATTCCATTCCTATTTGTAACTAATAACGCTACAAAAACACCTGCACAAGTGGCTGAAAACTTACGTGTGAACTATGGTACTGAAGTTTCTGCAGACGAAGTGTATACAAGCGGTGTGGCTGCAGTGGATTACTTGAAGTCTCATTTCAACGTGAACCGTGTCATGGTCATCGGGGAAGAAGCGATTAAAAATCAAGTTGAAGCAGCTGGATATACGCTTGTTTCTGAAGACCCAGAAGTCGTGTTGCAGTCGCTTGACCGTAATGTGACTTATAAAGACTTAGAAACAGCAACGCTTGCGATTCGTAACGGGGCAACTTATATCGTAACCAATATCGATTCAAACTTACCTAGCGAAAAAGGCCCAATTCCGGGGTCAGGTGCCATCACTGGTTTCTTAAAAGTGGCGACACAAGTGGAGCCGATTATTATTGGTAAACCAAGCAGCGTGATTATGGAGTCTGCGTTGGATTATTTAAACGCTAAATTCCCAGACAGTCATTTTACAAAAGAAGACATCGCGATGGTTGGAGATAATTACCAAACGGATATTCAAGCCGGCATTCAATATGGCATGGATACGCTGATGGTATTAACAGGATTTTCAACACGTGAAGACTTAGAAAAAGTGGAAGAACAACCAACACATTTGGTAAAGGATTTGAGTGAATGGACTATTTAACAAGAGCCTACCGCGTACCTAAGTGGATTACTTCCATCGCGCTATTCCTCTTCTTTTTAAGTTTAGGAATTACGTTCGTGATATTCTTTGAGCCGATGTACCACTGGTCGATTGGTTGGTTTGGAGTGGAAAAGCTCACTGGTTACAGTGCAGATACGCTTAAGATGAACTACCATGAACTCATCGGGTACTTAACGAATCCATTAAACGATACATTGAAGATGACTGATTTTCCAAGTTCGCAGCAGGGATTATTCCATTTCTTTGAAGTGAAACGTCTCTTCTTCGTGAATTTTGCAGTATTACTCGCTTCAGGGCTTATCAGTTTCTTTGGAGTAAGATATTTACGACAAAGAAGACAAACATGGCAATTGCGTAGACCAATCAGATGGCTCGTTTTAATTCCAGTTGTCGTTTGCTTTGCGATTGCGGCATTCTTCGATACGCTTTTTGTGAAGTTTCATCAAGTGTTCTTTAACAATGATGCGTGGATGTTCGATCCCAAAAATGACCCGATTATTTTAGCGTTGCCAGAGGAATTCTTTATGCTATGTTTTGCCGTAGTATTCACCTTTTTATTGGTGGGGCTTTTAGGAACAAACGTTGCGATTAAGCGATTAAAAGAATTTTAAACCAGTAAGAAACGAGAAGCTTCTTTCGAAAAGAAAGAGTTCTCGTTTTTTTGTACCCAAAAAATTCGCATATGAGCGGAATTTCACACAAAAAAATGGTATGATATAAGAGACGAACATTTAAAGGATTGAGGAGTGGAATAATGAAATTATCAATTGTCATCCCGTTTTATAACGAGGAAAATATGATTCAGAAAATGTATGACGCCTTAGTAGCAGAAATCAATAAAATTACTAAAGCGGAATTTGAAATTATTTTTATTAATGATGGTAGTAAAGACCGTACTTTTGAAAAAATGCTTGCGATCGCGGACAGCGATTCTCGTGTAAAATATATTAGTTTCAGCAGAAACTTTGGGAAAGAAGCTGGAACCATTGCAGGACTTGAATACGCAACAGGAGAAGCTGTGATTTTAATGGATGGAGACTTACAACATCCACCTGCACTCCTTCCACAAATGATTGAAGCTTATGAACAAGGATACGACGTTGTGAGTGCTCGTCGTACACGTACAGGTGAAAAACCTCACCGTACATTCTTAGCAAAACATTTCTATCGTCTTGCAAACAAAATGATGGATATCGAATTGATGGATGGGGTGTCTGAATTCCGTCTGTTCAGCCGTAAAGCGGTTCGTGCCATCCTTTCATTACAAGAATACAACCGATTTTCTAAAGGGATTTTCTCTTGGATTGGATTTAAAGAAAAAGTCATCGAATACGAAAACCAAGTACGTACTGTTGGTGAAACGAAATACTCATTGAAGTTCTCGTTAAACTATGCGATTCAGGGGATTTTATCGTTCAACGATAAGCCACTTCGTATGTGCATTAACTTTGGTTTATTCTGTTTATTAATCTCACTAGCTTACGTTCTTTGGACATTCGTTCAATACTTTGTAGCGCCGGATTCACTTGTTAGTGGATACTTCACAACGATTTTCTCTGTCGTGCTCTTTGGTGGAATTCAATTGATTTCAATCGGGGTGTTAGGAGAGTACATCGGTAAGATTTACTACGAAGTGAAGAAACGTCCGCATTACTTAGTAGATGAAACAAATATGACGGTGAAAGGAGAGCAACATGACGACTAAGAAAAAGGTCTATTTAGCAAGCTTCCTTGCGCCGATGGTCATCATGTTTATCGCGTGGGCGATTGATGGCTTCTTCCCGTTTGGTGCAAAGTCGCTGATGGCAGTTGACTTTAACGCACAGTACATCGGGCTCTATGCCTATTTCAAACATCTATTTTTAAACTGGGATTGGAATAGCTTCTTCTATTCCTTCTCGAAATCGATTGGTGGGGGAATGCTTGGAATTTGGGGCTTTAACTTACTAAGTCCATTTAACTTCTTATTCCTATTCTTCTCGGAAGAAAACTTCCAATGGGTTGTGCCTATCGTCATCGCATTACGTTACGGAACGATGGGACTTACGATGACGCATTTCCTTGTGAAGCGTTATGATGGCCTAAACAAAAAAGCCTACTTACTTCCAATCGTAGCAACAATTTATGCCTTAAACGGATTTAACGTCAGCTACCAAATGAACCCAATTTTCTACGATGGCATGATTATGTTGCCACTCGTACTGATTGGTGTAGAACAAGTGCTCGATAATGAGTCTCCACGAGGCTATATCGGAATGCTTGCTCTAGCGCTATTTGTACACTTCTACATGGGGTATATGACATGTATTTTCGTAGTCATCTACGCATTATTCTATGTTATCCGTTCAAAAGAATTTACAAATATCAAAGTGGTTTTTGAACGCATGTTAAAACTGGCTTGCGCTTCGATTATCGCAGTCGGGATGGTTGCAGCGATTCTATTGCCAATCATCATCAGTTTAGTTTCTACTAAAGGTGGTTTGCAAAACTCATTGAAATTTGAGTGGACATTGCAAATTAACCCGCTTGAGATTTTATCGAAATTATTCCTTGGATCATTCGATAATGATTCATGGCCAGCCGGACCAAACTTACCAAACATTTATGTGGCAAGTTTCGGGATTTTAGGAACAATTTACTACTTTATCTCTAAGAAGATTACAAAATGGGGTAAGGTTGCAGCAGGATTCGTGCTCGTTGTTTTCCTAATCTCATGTGCGCATGAATTTACAAGCAAGTTATGGCATATGGGACAAAATCCAGCTGGATTCTTCTACCGATTCTCATGGATTATCGCGTTCTTCTTAGTGTACCTAGCTTACTTAAGCTTACGCGAAGTCGAACGATTTACCGCAAAAGAAGCAAGCATCTTATTTGTGGGAATGGCGATTATTTTTGGTATCGTTCAATTCCAAGAACATTCATTCTTAACCATTTGGCAACGTATTGCGACGCTTGGTATTTTCATGATTATGCTTCTTGTCTTGTTCTGGACAAAAGCGAAGAAACCATGGGCAGTAATTGCAGTATTGACGGCGGTTGAATTGACAGCCAATGCGGCCATTGTTCAGTCGCGTGTCGGATATACAGATGCGTATAAATACCACGATGCGGTTCTTCAATTGAAAGATGCCATCAATCCAATTCGTCCTAATGATACGGATTTCTATCGTATCAATAAGACATTTAACTTAAGTAAAAACGATCCGTTTATGGTCGATTACCCAGGTTTATCAGTATTTAGTTCGAACTTGGAAAATAGTACGCGTGATTTATTTGACCGCTTAGGAAATAACGGGATTAACGCGACAACGTACTACCAAGGAACACCGCTGCAAGATGCGCTCTTCTCAGTGAAATACTTAGTAGCGCCAAAACCAGTGTATACAAAAGAATATCCTGATACTTCGAAAATGTATGTATTCGGAAATATGGTAACGCGTAAAGAT
>JAGZLX010000033.1 GCA_018364485.1 Granulicatella adiacens | reverse complement strand
GCCGACGTCCATTTCAACAAACATCCGCACGACTTGTTCCAAGTCCCTTGCGGTGTTTGTTTCCAATGATTCGTCCCTGAGCGTTCGCCCTCGTATCCTGATTTTAATATTTCTGTAATCTTATGTGAAGGCGTTGTAATATTCGGGTGCTATAATAGGGAGGATTAAAATATCGAAGGATTAGAAAGCTGGTGAGTTTATGATTGAAATGATGAATGTAACTAAGAAATATAATAAAGGCATCACTGCTATTAATAATTTATCTATCCAAATTAAGGATGGAGAGTTCGTTTATGTAGTAGGGCCTTCTGGTGCAGGTAAATCAACTTTCATTAAAATGATGTATCGCGAAGAAAAAGCGACTAAAGGTAGAATTCGTGTAGGTAAATATGATTTGATGAAAATTAGAGATCGTCAAATTCCATTCCTACGTCGTTATGTAGGGGTTGTCTTCCAAGACTTTAAACTCTTACCACATAAAACAGTATACGAAAACGTGGCATATGCGATGGAGGTTATCGAAAAATCTCCTCGTGAAATTAAACGCCGTGTAGAAGATGTTTTAGAGTTAGTAAACCTAAAACACCGTATGAACAATTTCCCAAATGAATTATCTGGTGGGGAACAACAACGTGTAGCGATTGCTCGTGCAATTGTGAATACACCTGGAATCCTGATTGCCGATGAGCCAACAGGGAACCTTGACCCAGAAACTTCTATGGAAATTATGGATATCCTTGAACGTATCAACGAACAAGGAACAACAATCGTAATGGCAACACACAATAGCCAAATCGTTAACGAGAAAAAGCATCGTGTAATTGCGATTGAAAATGGTCAAATTGTACGTGACCAAGAACAGGGGGAATACGGATATGAAGATTAGAACCATGGGTCGTCATATACGTGACGCCTTCAAGAGTCTTTTCAGAAATGGATTGATGACATTTGGTGCGGTTTCTGCAGTATCAATGATCTTATTAATCGTAGGGGTGTTCGTATCACTTCTATTTAACGTTAATAAAATCGGTTCAGATATTGAAAATGACGTAAACGTACGTGTGTTTATTGATTTGGCAGCTGACCAAACAAAAACAGATGAATTAGAAGCAAAAATTAAAGCCTTAGATGGCGTTGAGTCTATCACTTTCCGTTCTAAAGACGAAGAGTTAGAAGACGTAACAAAGAACTTCGGGGAAGAATTATCATTATTCAAAAATGATGCAAACCCACTTCGTAATGCGTTCGACGTAAAAGCAGTAGAACCACAAAAAACAAGTGCTATTGCCAAACAAATCGAAGGCATGGACTACGTAGCGCGTGTTCGTTACGGGGAAGCTCGTGCGGATAACTTATTCCGTATTATCGCGACAGCTCGTAATATCGGGGCAGTTGTGATTTTAGGACTTTTAGCGTTAGCGATGTTCTTAATTTCAAATACAATCCGTGCAACAATCTATGCACGTAGAACAGAAATCGAAATCATGCGTCTTGTAGGTGCGACAAAAGCTTACATCCGTTGGCCATTCTTCTTAGAAGGCGGTATGATTGGATTAATCGGTTCAATTATCCCAATCGGATTAGTATGGTCTGTATACCTATGGGTGTATAAAGGCGGTTCAGATTTCTTCTCTGGATCAAGCTTTAGCCTACTCGATCCAAATCCATTCTTGATTTATGTTTCAGCAGGAATGGTTGCCATCGGTGTTCTTATCGGTGCGTTTGGTTCAGTTCTTTCAATGAGAAAGTTCTTGAAGAAATAGTTAAAATTAGCAGAAGGAGTGCGGTTTTGCGCTCCTTCTTTTTTATTTGAAACTATATGCATAAAAGTTATAACGAGTTCTGAAAAACAGGTATAATCAAATAACGAGTTTCGCATTGACTCAGAATACCACCATCGTTTATAGTAATTTCATCAGATAAAGCAATGCAATGAACAGATAAGTAAATAAAGAAGAACGTTAAAGAGAATCCGGTTGGTGGGAAAGGATACGGGGCAATTTATTGAAAATGGTCTGGGAGCAACAAAGGTGATGAAGCTTTTGCGATTTGTACTCGATAACGTACAAGGGTATCTTGCACCATGCAACGTACTTTTGGAGCGGTAAACTGTGAGGTTTATCGGAATTAGAGTGGTAACGCGAAAACTTCGCCTCTAGTGTGTAGAGGGGAAGCTTTTTTTATGGCCCAAACCAAGATGGACAGAGCAACATCTGTTGGAAATCACGAAGCGCGCATGTGGTTTCCGAACAAAGAACAATCATTTAACCAAAAAGGGGACTTATAACATGAAATTTAATAAATTATTCAAAGCAACAACATTCGGACTTTTAGCAACAGCATTAGTAGCTTGCGGAAACAACTCAGCAAAATCAGAAAGCACAACAGAAGCTGCAAAAGCAGAAGACAAAACAATTAAAGTAGTCGCTTCACCAGCACCTCACGCTGAAATCTTAGAAGCCGCTAAACCACTCTTAGAAAAAGAAGGGTACAAATTAGACATTAACATCGTAAATGACTACGTAACTCCAAACAATATCGTTTACGGAGGAGATGCGGATGCAAACTACTTCCAACACACTCCATATCTTGACAAATTCAACAAAGAACATAACCAAGATTTAGTTTCTGTAGGGAACGTTCATATCGAACCAATGGCAATTTACTCTAAGAAATACAAATCATTAAAAGAATTACCAGACAACGCAGTGGTATATGCTTCAACAAACCCCGCTGAAGTAGGACGTTTCTTAAGCTTCTTCACAAAAGCTGGATTAATTAAACTAAAAGATGGCGTGGATCCTGTAACTGCTGGATTAAACGACATTGCTGAAAATCCAAAGAACATCCAAATCAAAACAGAAATCGCACCTGAATTATTAGTATCAACATACGAAAACAATGAAGGGGATGCAGTGATTATCAACTCAAACTTCGCAATCGATGCTAAACTTTCACCAGTGAAAGATTCAATCGCTTTAGAAGATGAAAGCTCACCATACGCTAACTTAGTCGCTGTAAGACCTGCCGACAAAGATAGCGCAAAAATCAAAGTGTTACAAAGTGATGAAATCCGTAAATTCATCAACGAAAAATATACAGATGGTTCTGTAATTCCTGCGAAATAATAAAAAATAGTAAGAGAACAAGAGGAGTGGAAAGATACAAAGCCAAAAGCCTTGTACTTTTCGCTCCCTTTTAACATTAAGGAGTGAAACAATGATTCGAGTAGAGAACGTGTCCAAAACATATACTGGAAAACAAGGCACGGTTGAAGCTGTAAAAGATGTCTCATTAGAGATTAGTAGAGGCGAAATTTTTGGAGTGATTGGTTTCTCAGGTGCGGGTAAAAGTACATTAATCCGTTTGTTAAATGGACTTGAGACAGTTACAAGTGGTCATATTTATATTAATGAAAAAGACATTACAACCTTAAAACGCAAAGAGTTGTTAAAAGAGCGTCAAAAAATCGCGATGATTTTCCAACATTTCAATCTTTTATGGTCGAGAACAGTCGAAGAAAACATTGCTTTTTCACTTGAAATTGCTGGCGTTCCAAAAGCCGAGCGTAAAGCTAAGGTAGCCGAATTAATTGATTTAGTTGGACTAACCGGACGTGAGAAATCTTATCCGTCACAACTTTCTGGGGGACAAAAGCAAAGAGTCGGGATTGCCCGTGCGTTAGCTAACGATCCAGAAGTTCTTTTATGTGATGAAGCCACAAGTGCACTTGACCCTAAGACAACAAAAGATATTTTGAAGCTATTAGTAGAAATTAACCAAGAATTAGGATTAACGATTGTGTTAATTACGCATGAAATGCATGTCGTTCGTCAAATTTGCCATCGTGTTGCCGTGATGGAAGAAGGACGCGTAGTGGAAAGCGGAGAAGTGATTGAAGTCTTCAAAAATCCACAACAACCCATTACAAAACAATTCGTTGGAGAAGAACGTGTGGATGATGAAATCGATGAAGTATTCCATCACCTATCAACGTCCCTTCGCCCAGGGGTAGCGGTTCGTATTCAGTATTTAGGCGATCGTACAGGAGATGCCGTATTATCGGAAGCGATTCGTAAACTAGATGCAACAGTATCGATTTTACAAGCGAAGGTGAATATTACGCAAAAAGGGATATTAGGAAGCATGATTATTTTGATTGAGGAAGAATATTCAAAAGCAGAAGAAGTCATCGAATATCTCAAACAAGCAGAAATTATCGTGGAGGTGTTAGAGCATGTTTAATCTATTTTTAGCATCAGCAAGCCTAGATGAACTTTTCAGAGAAATGTTTTCGTTCGAGAATGTTGTATGGCCTGATGTCATTAAAGCTATTAATGAAACTCTCTATATGACCTTCATTCCAACGTTCTATGTATTTGTCATTGGATTAATTTTAGGACTCCTTCTTTTCTTAACAGGAAAGGGTCGCAGTCTTGAAAATAAATGGATTCATCTGATTTTAGGCGGAATCATTAATATTTTCCGTGCAATCCCATTTATCATTTTACTAACACTATTGATGCCTTTTACAAAAGCCATCATGTCGACGATTGTAGGGCCTAAAGGGGCAATTCCAACATTGATCATCAGCGCTGCACCATTTTACGCGCGTCTAGTGGATATCGCGTTAAATGAAATCCCATCAGGAGTCATCGAGGCGGCAGAATCAATGGGGGCAAACACTCGTCAAATTATTACAAAAGTGCTGATTCCAGAATCACTTCCAGCACTTGTATCAGGAATTACGGTTACAGCCATCGCGTTAATCGGTTCTACAGCAGTAGCCGGCGTTATCGGTGCTGGTGGGTTAGGAAACTTAGCGTACCTCATTGGTTATACACGAAACAAAGTGGATATCATCTTTGTCGCTACAGTAGCCATCCTTATTTTGGTATTTATTATCCAAATTGTTGGAGACAAAGCAGCAAAGACGATAGACAAGCGATAGGATGTGAGAAAAGGCGGTCATAGGCGATGACGGTTCGCAGGTTAGCCGCAAGGGACTGTTTACAGTCGTGCGGACTAACCTCGAAAGGCTTGAGCCTATGCCTTTTCGAACTCAACTACATAGGATGTGAGGCAGAAAGACAGAAGCTAAGAATGACTTCACAGTGTGAAGTCATTCTGCTTCGTAGTCTTTCGCCCGCAAAGTTTATTAGACATTCTTGAATCACGAGTGATGAAAAGAATGTCAATAAACCACTGCGAAGAGCACTCAGAAATGGAACGTTGGACTCGAACGCCGGAAGGAACGTGAAACGTTCTGCGGACGTTTGAGGAAACGCACGCCATTTCTGCGATGGCGAGCTCAACTACTAGGATACGAGGGCGAACGCTCAGGGACGAATCATTGGAAACAAACACCGCAAAGGACTTGGAACAAGTCATGCGGATGTTTGTTGAAATGGACGTCGGCCCTGTGAGACCGAGTTCAACTACAAGAATGTGAGGCAGAAAGACAGAAGCTAAGAATGAGTTCACGGTGTGAAGTCATTCTGCTTCGTCGTCATTCTCCCTTTATCTTCCATATTAAATGATGTAAAATAGCAATAGGCTTTTTGTCTATTGCTTATTTTATTGGAGTGTGATTAGATGTCAGGATTAACAGTTAGACTATATGAAGAGTATTTAGCAGATGTTTATAAAAACCGAAAAACCGACCAAGGGCTCTTTATTAAATTAGTCGAAGAAATTGGAGAAGTGGCAGAGCAAATTAGTATTCGCGATGGCCGAAAAGAAGGTGATACTGGGGAAGTACAAGCTGAACTTGGAAAAGAACTAGCAGATGTCATCCATTATACCGTTGCAATTGCTGCAGTAAACGGCATTGATTTAGAAAAAGTCATCTTGGAAAAAGACCTCAGTGCCGCTATTAAATATAACCATACAACGAACTTAACGGAATTTCTTCAAAAGACAGCAAAATACGACTAGTTTACAGCAAGAAAACACTTGCTTTCCACCCTTGTTTAGAGTACGATAGGACATGGAAAAGTAAGTGAAATGATGGGTACAGAAAGTTCTGATTGCTGAGAAAGAACCCCCGCTCTTTAACTGAACCTACCAAATAGGTGATTATGAAAATAATCCGGTGAAATCATCGTTATCAATGTTAAAGAGACATTTACAACGTAAGTGTAATTAAGGTGGTACCGCGAGTCATTCGTCCTTTTTAGGGGAGTGGCTTTTTTTATTTCACAAAAAACGAAAAAGGAGTCAAGCAGATGGCAGAAAAAACAAACTTACAAAGAGAAGATTTCTCTAAATGGTATATTCAAACCATTCAAAAAGCAGATTTAATGGATTATTCACCAGTGCGTGGATGTATGATTTTTAAACCAGACGGATATGAAATCTGGGAACATATTCAAGAGGAATTCAACCGTCGTTTCAAAGAAGAAGGCATTCGTAATGCGTACTTCCCAATGTTAATTCCAGAAAGCTTCTTCACAAAAGAAGCAGATCACATTGAAGGGTTCGCTCCTGAATTACCATGGGTAACAGAAGCAGCTGGTGAGAAATTAGAAGAACGTTTAGCGCTTCGTCCAACAAGTGAAACAATGATTGGAACAGCTTTTTCAAACTGGATCAATTCATACCGTGATCTTCCATATGAAATCAACCAATGGGCAAACGTATTCCGTTGGGAAAAGAAAACTTTACCATTCTTACGTACTTCAGAGTTCTTATGGCAAGAAGGACATACAGCGCACGCAGATGAAGAAGATGCACGCCGCCGTACAATGAGAATGTTAGATATTTACAAAGAAGTCGTAGAAGGCGTATTAGCAGTGCCAGTTTACGAAGGGCAAAAAACTCCTTCTGAACGTTTCGCAGGTGCCGTAGACACATACTCAATCGAAGCGATGATGAAAGACGGTAAAGCCGTTCAAGCGGGAACTTCTCACTACATGGGAACAAAATTCGCTGAAGCGTTCGACATCAAGTATTTAACAAAAGAAAATGAACATGTACATGCGCATACAACTTCATGGGGAGTATCGACTCGTTTAATCGGTTCATTAATCATGACTCACGGTGACGAACAAGGATTAGTATTACCTCCAAAAGTAGCTCCAACACAAGTAGTCTTAATTCCAGTTGGGCCATGGAAGAAAAATCCAGCTATCTTAGAAAAATTAGAAGAGCTTCAAAAAGAATTGAAAGCTGCTGGGTTACGTGTGAAGATTGACGACACTGACAACTCACCAGGATTCAAATTCAATGAGTGGGAATTACGTGGCGTTCCAATGCGTATCGAATGCGGACCTCGCGACTTAGAAAACAATCAAGTGATGACAAAAATGCGTGACTTAGATGAAAAAGTAGCAGTTGGATTCGATGGATTAGTAGATAGAATCTTAGCAGAATTAGATACAATGCAAGGCCGTCTGTTAGAAACTGCTCGTGCGATGCGTGCGTCTAACGAATATACAAACATTGATACTTTAGATGAGTTGAAAGCTCATATCGAAGCTAAACGTGAAGCTGGCGAAGTACCTGGTTGGGTATTAGTTGGTTGGGATGGAACAGAAGAAAGTGAAGCGAAAATCAAAGAAGAGACAGGCTTCACAACTCGTAACATTCCATTTAACGCTCCAGTGAAAAAAGAAAAATGTATCGTAACTGGTAAACCAGCCACTCATACGGTTTGGATTGCTCGTGCATATTAATCGATTAGGAACTAGTTGGTAGGAGGACAAGATTATGAAAATCAATAAGGCCATTCAAGAATTTGTAGATAGTGCGATTGCTTCAGGGTATATTTCAAAAGAAGACCGTTACTATTTATTAAATCGCGTGCTTTATTTAGTGGGAGAAGAATCTTTTGAAAGTTCGAAAGAGGTGGAGCAACCTTCTTTATTAGATGCGATGGCAAACTTAGTGGAATCTGCCGTTGAAAGTGGGAAGATTGAAAACGACTCTGAAGAACGCGACTGGTTGGAGCAAGAGTTAATGAACCTTGTGATTCCAAAGCCTTCTGAATTAAACCGTCTATTCTGGGATAAATACGAAGAAGGTCCTAAAGTTGCAACCGATGCGTTTTATAAAATCGCGCTTGATTTAAACTTAATTAAGGTGAAGGATATCGCTAAAAATATTTCCTTTAATGGAGAAACAGAGTATGGCGATTTAGAAATCACGATTAATTTATCGAAACCAGAAAAAACAAAAGAAGAAATCATCAAAGCAGCGCAGTCGAAGGATTTCAATTATCCTGCCAACCGTCTTTGCTTTGAAAACGTGGGCTACCATGGTCGTATCAACTGGCCAGGTCGCGCTAACCACCGTATTGTCGGAATGGAACTTGGTGGAGAGTCTTGGGGGTATCACTATTCTCCATATGCTTATTATTCTGAGCATGCCATCTTCTTGTCTGAAAACTTAGAACCAATGAAAGTGGACGAGGGAGCGTTTAGCCGACTCCTTGAAATCGTGACACAATTCCCGCATTATTTTGTAGGGTCAAACGCAGGACTTCCAATTGTTGGAGGATCGATTTTAAGCCATAATCACTATCAAGGAGGACGTTACGTATTCCCAATGAACCGTGCAAAAGTTTTAGAAACAGGGATTTCTAAGAAATTTGACACTGTTGAAATCGAACGTCTTTACTGGCCACTTTCTGCGCTTCGTCTTCGTGGGAATAACCGTGAGGAAGTATTTGAAGTGGCGGTTGATATTCTAAAAGCATGGGAAAACTACGAAAACAAAGATCTTGAAATCTTACGTGAATCAAACGGCGAACCACATAACGCGATTACACCAATCGTGCGTCGTCAAGGAGATGCGTATGAGTTTGATTTAGTATTACGTAACAATCGTACAACAGAGGAATTCCCTGATGGAATTTTCCACCCACATGCGGATGTACAACATATTAAAAAAGAAAATATCGGTTTAATTGAAGTAATGGGGCTTGCGATTTTACCACCACGTCTAGAACGTGAACTTCGCGAAGTAAGAGACTATCTCGTTGGAGAAGGAAGTCTTGAAGCTGTTGCAGAAATTCACCAAGAATGGGCGAAAGAATTAAAAGCACAAGCGCCAACCAAAGAAACTGTAGACGCATTTTTACAAAAAGCGGTTAGCGCAAAATTCTGCCGCGTGTTAGAATATGCAGGCGTCTTTAAACAAACAAAAGAAGGCCAAGAAGCATTCAGTGCCTTCATGCATGAATTTACGAAATAGTTAGAAAGGAAGTGCCGTATGACAATCCTCGCACTAGATACATCGAATAAGACATTATCGGTCGCTGTAGAACTGACAGACGGTACCATTATTGAACAAACGATTGAGAACACGTTGCAACATAGTGTTCTCCTTGTGCCAACCATCGAAGCCGTATTTAAAGAAGCCGGCATTTCAGCAAAAGACTTAACAAAGGTCGTTGTTGCTGAAGGGCCTGGTTCTTATACAGGACTTAGAATTGGCGTTACCGTTGCAAAAACACTTGCGAAGAGTCTGGGGATTCCACTTGTTGGAGTCTCCAGTCTCGACGTCTTTTTACCGACCCTTGCTTCTAAAGTAGAAGTGGCTGAAGTCGTTGTGCCGTTTTTTGATGCTAGACGTGGAAATATTTTCGCAGTAGGTTATCAAAAGACTGACGAAGGCTTTGAAAAGGTGATCGCGGAACAACATGTTTCATGGGATGATTTCTTGAAAGTGTTGCCGGAACATGCAGCGGGAGCGACTTTTGTAGGGCAATTGCAGTCGATTACAAAAGAAGCAATCGTCGAAAAAGGAGCGAGTGAGGCGAAGTGGCTTGAAGGGCCTGACGCGATTCCTCACGCAACATCGCTTATCGAATTAGGAAGAAATAAGGAAGCTGTTGACGCGGACGTCTTCGTCCCAATGTACTTGAAACTGGCAGAAGCAGAAGAAAATTGGCAAGCTGAGCATCCTTTAGAAAAGGGGTCAGTGTATGTGGAACGAGTTTAAAGAACGCTTCATTCAGTGGTTTGAAAAAATCAAAGCACTGTTTTTAGAAGAAGCGCAAGATATGGATCCGATTCGCGACCAGTTTGAGAACTTTGAAAAAAGAGTGATTCTTGGAAATGGTGCGCAGGCTAAAATCAGAATCGGTCTTCCAGAAGAAGCCACTCGCATTTTTGAAGTGGAAAAAGCGGCTTATGACGGAGAGTCTCCATGGGCAAAGGATGTTCTTGAAAAAGACGTCGCACATAATCCAGCTGCCATTTATATTGTGCTGGAAGTGGAAGAGGAAATCGTTGGTTTCATCGGAGCGAGAACGACAGAGGGAACAGATTTACATATCACGAATGTTGCTGTACTACACGATTATCGCTTCTTGAATGTCGCAACTTTATTATTGAAAGCATTAGAAAAAATCGCCCGCGCGCTCGACAAGAAAGAAATTACGCTCGAAGCCCGCGTGTCGAATACAAAAGCCATTAAGCTCTATCGTAAAAATGGATACGAAGTTGTTGGTACAAAGGAAAATTACTACACTCCTGAAAATGAAGATGCCGTGGAAATGCTCTATGCATTACCGCCAAAAACACCGTCTTCATTCCATTCATCAGAGTATTCATTTACAAGGTTACATCCAGCTGATTTAGCGATGGCGGAGGCATTAGTCACATTAGTGCAAGAAAACTACGAGCATCCAAATAATTGGAGTGCCGAGAGTTTCCTTGCCGATTTAGAAAATCCAACAAACACGTATTACGGAGTATGGATGCAACGCCAACTAGTAGGATTTCTTGGAGTCCAAAGCGTATTGGACGAGGCAACGATTACGAATATCGTGATTGCGAAAGACTATCAAGGTAAAGGTCTCGCGCAACGTTTATGGCAAATGGCCTTATACGATTTGAAGCAAAAAGACGTGAAAGTTGTTTTCCTAGAAGTGCGCGAAAGCAACAAGCGTGCACAATATTTATATGAAATTCTAGGGTTCGAAGCCTTCCATACGAGAAGTGATTATTACAGTGACCCAGTTGAAGATGCGATTGAATATCGCTTAGAAATAGAACAAAGATAGGAGGAGCAATATGAAAGAAACATTGATTCTAGCAATTGAAAGTAGTTGTGATGAGACAAGTGCAGCCGTGATTCAAAACGGCAATACCATCCTTTCAAATATTGTAGCCTCTCAAATTAAAAGTCATATGCGTTTTGGTGGGGTTGTGCCAGAGATTGCTAGCCGCCATCACGTTGAACAAATTACACAAGTCATTGACGAAGCTCTTGCAAAAGCAGGTAAAACATTGGATGACATGGACGCCATCGCGGTGACGTATGGTCCAGGACTTGTCGGAGCCCTTCTCATTGGGATTTCCGCAGCGAAGGCTTTAGCTTTAGCGAGTGGGAAACCGCTCATTGCGGTGAACCACATGGCAGGACACATTTACGCCAACCAACTCGTGGAACCTTTGCAATTTCCACTAATGGCGCTTGTAGTAAGTGGTGGACATACGGAACTTGTGTATATGCCAGAAGATGGCGAGTTCCAAATTATCGGAGAAACAAGAGATGATGCTGCAGGGGAAGCTTACGATAAGATTGGTCGTATTCTGAACTTGCCATATCCTGGTGGAAAGAAAATGGACGAACTAGCTCATCTTGGAACGGATACTTATGACTTCCCACGTGCGATGATTCATGAAGACCACTTCGATTTCAGTTTTAGTGGATTGAAATCAGCGGTCATCAATCGTGTGCATAACGCCAAACAAAAAGGCGAAGAGATTGTCCCTGAAGATTTAGCCGCAAGTTTCCAAGCCAGTGTCGTAGAAGTTCTTGTCGAAAAAACAAGACGCGCTCTTGAAGCCTATCCTGTAAAACAATTCGTGTTAGCAGGAGGAGTGGCAGCTAATAAGGGTCTTCGTACAGCGATGACGCAGATGATGGAAGAACACTACCCAGCAGTCACATTTTCCATCCCGCCATTATCACTTTGCGGCGATAATGCAGCGATGATTGGTGCTGCAGCCTATACAAAATACATGCAAAAAGACTTTGCAAATATGGATTTAAACGCAATTCCCGGACTTGAATTGGGGGATGAATAAAACTATTGCAAATTCAATTTGAGCATGTTATTATATTCGTGTTGCATTATGCATGCGAAAATAAATAACTCTGGATTAGCAAATAATTCAGGGCAGGAGGAATAGAAATGAAACAAGGAATTCACCCAGAATATCGTCCAGTAGTTTTCATGGATACAACTACAGGATTCAAATTCTTATCAGGTTCAACAAAGACTTCAAGTGAAACAGTTGTATGGGAAGACGGAAACGAATACCCATTACTACGTGTGGAAATCACTTCTGATTCTCACCCATTCTACACAGGTCGTCAAAAATTCACTCAAGCAGACGGACGTGTGGATCGTTTCAACAAAAAATACGGTCTCAAATAAGAACTTTACAAACTCTCTCACTTCGAGAGAGTTTTTTTGTGCGTTCAAAAGTTCCGCCAAGGGCGGCGATTATGGTATAAACAGGAGAAGTTTGAAAAAGAGAATTCTTTTTATCAGCCATTGTTTATTGAAACAAAATAGCGGAATACCGGAGAAAGCCTTGGAGTCTTTCTCCTTCGAAGCCTCAAACAAGCCGTAATGGATAAATCCATAACGGCTTTTAATTCGCATTCGCTATGATTCCCCGCTATGGTTTCAATAAATGTCCGATAAGCGAATTCTCTTTTTAGTTTTCTGGTGCAATACCATAATCGCCTTCTTAGCATACAGCTCTACTCGAGGAGAGAGTTTGGAAGTTCTATTTTCGACAAGGGGCAAGAGAGAAGGGATAGATTGTGTGCGTTTCAGGAGGACAGAGAATTCTTATTATCAGTCATTGTTTATTGAAACAAAATAGCGGGATACCGGAGAAAGCCTTGGAGTCTTTCTCCTTCGAAGCCTCAAACAAGCCGTAATGGATAAATCCATAACGGCTTTTAATTCGCATTCGATATGATTCCCCGCTATGGTTTCAATAAATGTCTGATAAGCGAATTCTCTTTTAGTGTTTTCGTGCATTACCATAATCGCCTTCTTGGCATAAAACTCTACTCGAGGAGAGAGTTTGAAAGTTCTATTCGAGGCTAACGGCAAGGGAGAAGAAATAGAGTGTGTGCGTTTTATGAGGAGAGCAGATGTAACATTTTTGTTACGTAACAAAAATGTTACATCATGGAGTAAGAGTGGAAATTAACAAATATGTTAATATTAGGCATAAAAAAACAGCCTTGCGAGACGCAAAGCTGTTTGAAATGTTATTTATATGTGTCTTCAAGTTTTGCCATGAATGCGCCAAGCCATGTACCGAATCCTAACATCACAACGCAAGCAAGGTATTGAACGATATCAAATCCAGCGTAGTTTGTTGGGATGATCATTACAGTTGAAGCAAGCACGATTCCGAAAATGAAGTGGAATAATTGTGGGTAAGCTTTCTTAAAGATGTAGTGTACAAGTTTTGAGAAGAGCGCTAATGTCACAAGTCCACCTAATGCGATTGGAAGGATTACGCTCATGTCTAATGTTTTGAAACCATCTGACATTTGTTTGTACATACCCATATATACGATGAAGTTTGATGGGCTAAGTCCAGGAACGATAATTCCTAAAGCAATTAATCCACCAGCAATCATCCAAGTGAAGAAGTTTGCTTCCACGCTACCACCGATTGCATTTTCACCTAAATAAAGAAGTACGCATCCGCCAATAAATGAAGCGAGTAGAATGATAATATCGCGTGTTGAGCGACCTTCTTTTCCAGCTTCTTTCCAAAGAGCAGGGATTGTTCCGACGATACATCCGATGAAGAACCAAAGGATGATTGTTTCAAAGTTTCCAAGTAAGTAACTTACGCCGAATGATAGAACTACGATGCCTGCAAGAGCACCGATTCCGACTGGTAAGAAGAATAATACGTTCTTCTTGAAGTCTTTTGTGACGTTTGCTAGGAAAGCAATCATGCGTTCATAAAGTCCAAAGATAGCAGCTAGTGCACCACCGCTGACACCTGGTAGGATAAATCCTGACCCGATGAACATTCCTTTAATGAATCGTAAGAACCAGTCATTTTTCTTTTGTTTATCTAATTGATGTTGAGTTGATCTTTGTTCCATAGTACCTCCAATAAATAATTCTGTCTTCTATTATACTGTAATTTGAAGGATGAGCAAGTAATGTTAAGTCTCTTAAAGAAATCTTTCCATTCATTGCGTGTTAAATGCTTTTTTGTTATACTTGAAAGGTGAAAGTTTATAGTTTTTATGACTTAAACAATCTAAATTTTCAAACTGAAAGGAGTTGAATGGATGAAAATTGCTGTAGTTACAGATAGCACTGCTTACTTAACGAAGGAAGAACTTGCTGAGTACGGTGTTTACGTATTGCCGATGTCTGTTATTTTCGGACAAGAAACTTATCGTGAAGAGATTGATATTTCTGCTGAAGAATTTTATGCGAAAGTAAAAAGTTCTCCAGTCTTTCCAACAAGTACACAACCAGCTGTAGGGGAAACATACGAATTATTCCACGAACTTGCAAAAGATTATGACGCTATTATTCCTATTACTATTTCTAGTGGAATTAGTGGAACTTACCAAACATGTGTGGCTGTTGCCGAAGATATGAAAGACGAAATAGCCATTTATCCAATCGATTCAGAGATTAGTTGTGCACCACAAGCGCGTGCAGTAAAACTAGCCGCTATCATGGCAAAATCTGGAGAATATTCACCAGAAGAAATCGTTGAAACAGTTCAACGTCTTGTAGATCGTACGACAGCTTACTTTATCGTTGATGATTTAAGTAACTTGCAACGTGGTGGACGTTTATCAGCAGGTGCTGCTTTAGTCGGTTCTATGTTGAAAATTAAGCCAATCTTGACATTCGTTGATAAGAAAATCGTTCCTTTCGAAAAGATTCGTACACAACAAAAAGCGATGAAACGAATTGAACAAGTATTTGCTGACGAAACAGGGACAACAGATGGTGACGGCTATGAATTAGTCATCATCCATGCAAATGCTCCAGAAGCTGGTGAAGCTTGGAGACAAAAAATGCAAGAACAATATCCTAAATTACGTACTTCATTATCGTATTTTGGACCTGTAGTAGGAACTCACCTTGGTGAAGGTGCCTTAGGGTTCTCATGGGATATCGTACAAGAAAAGAATTTAGAGAAATAAAGAGTGGGGGAACCCGCTCTTTTTCTTCATGAAACAGAGGGATACAAATGACACTTGTTGTGAAAAAGATGTTAGCCAACACGCTTAAAGAACTAATGAATGAAAAGCCGTTGACGAAGATTACTGTACAAGATTTAACGAAGAAGTGCGGCATTAGTCGGCAAACGTTTTATAATCATTTCCATGATATTTATGAATTGGTCGAATGGATTTATTTAAATGAGGCGCATATCACGCTAGGTGAGAATATTTCTTATGAAAATTGGCAAGACGCCCTGGAGGCACTATTCCAATATATGGATGACAATCGCAACTTTGTCCTTAACACGTATCGTTCTGTTAGCAAAGAAAATGTCGAGAGACTCTTGCAACGAGAAGTGGAGCGTTTCTTGACGGATTTGATTTTCAATGAAATTGATGTCAGTGGCGCTGAAGCAGAGCAGGTACAATTCTCGATTGAGTTTTATACGTATGCACTCGTTGGTGTTGGGCTTGATTGGATTAGTCGTCAAATGCCAGGCACGGCTAAAGAACTCGTTGAAAAAATCGAACAAGTCATGATTGGAACGATTGTAGCTCGAATTTCTCAGTAAAAAACTTTACAATTCCATCCCAGTGTCCAAAGTTTGGACATTGGGATTTTTTTGTCTATGGTGCTTTTGATGAAACGGGAGTAGAGTAATGCATGTAAAGAACAAAACCTGATTTTCAGGAAATAGGAGGAATTACTATGTATCATTCAAATGGAAATTACGAAGCATTTGCTCGCCCTAAAAAACCACAAGGCGTTGACCAAAAATCAGCTTACTTAGTTGGATCAGGACTTGCATCCTTATCAGCCGCTGCTTTCTTAATTAGAGATGGCCAAATGAAAGGAGAAAACATTCATATTTTAGAAGAACTTCCACTTGCAGGAGGAAGCTTAGACGGAATCTTAAATCCAACACGCGGATTCATTATTCGTGGGGGACGTGAAATGGAAGACCACTTCGAATGTTTATGGGACTTATTCAGATCAATCCCTTCATTAGAAGTGGAAGATGCCTCTGTGTTAGATGAGTTCTACTGGCTTAATAAAGAAGACCCTAACTTCTCACATTGCCGTGTAATTGAAAATAAAGGACAACGCATTCCAGATGATGGCCAATTCACTTTAAGCGATAAATCAAGCGAAGAAATGGTGAAATTATATATGACATCTGAATCTGAATTACAAGGGCTAAAAATTACGGATGTATTCAGTGAAGAGTTCTTCGAATCAAACTTCTGGACTTACTGGGCTAGTTTGTTTGCTTTTGAAAAATGGCATTCAGCGATTGAAATGCGCCGTTACATCTTACGTTTCATTCACCATATCGATGGTCTACCTGACTTATCTGCATTGAAATTTACGAAATACAACCAATACGAATCGCTCGTTTTACCACTCGTGAACTACTTGAAAAAACATAATGTTCAATTCGAATACGATACAGTTGTTAAAAATGTGATTGTTGAACATGTTGGAAGTGACATGATTGCCAAAGAACTTGTGTTAGAAGTAGGTGGTGTTTTAGAAACACGCAATCTTACAGAAAACGACTTAGTATTCGTGACAAACGGTAGTATTACTGCTGCAACAACATACGGAGATAACAATACTCCAGCTCCAATTTCAAAAGAATTAGGTGGATCATGGAGCTTATGGAAAAACTTAGCCAAACAAGATGAACGCTTCGGACATCCAGAAGTATTCTGTGAAAACTTACCAGACCAAAGCTGGTTCGTTTCAGCTACAACAACTGTAAAAGACAAACGTATCGCTGAATACATTCAAAAAATCTCAAAACGTGATCCTTATGCTGGAAAAGTGGTAACAGGAGGAATCGTAACAGTTCGCGACTCAAATTGGATGATGAGCTACACATTAAACCGTCAACCACACTTTAAAGCACAAAGTAAAGATGAATTAGTCGTATGGATTTACGGATTATATTCAGGAATCAAAGGAAACTATGTGGAAAAACCAATCGAAGAATGTACAGGGATTGAAATCGCTGAAGAATGGTTATACCACATGGGTGTTCCAGAAGAATTGATTCATGAATTTGCTAGCGAAGGATGCAACACTGTTCCTTGCTACATGCCTTATATCACAAGCTACTTCATGGCTCGTAAAGATGGCGATCGTCCACTCGTTGTTCCAAATGGCTCTAAAAATATTGCCTTCATTGGTAACTTCGCTGAAACTCCTCGCGATACAGTGTTCACAACAGAATATTCTGTTCGTACAGCGATGGAAGCTGTATATACATTGCTTGATGTCGATCGTGGTGTGCCAGAAGTGTTCGCTTCAGCTTACGATTTACGCGTTCTTACAAAATCAACAAACCGCTTGATGGATGGTAAGAAATTAGCCGATGTGAAAGTTCCGTTCTTAGTAAAATTATTTGAAAAACGTGCTGCAAAGAAAATCAAAGGTACGATGATTGAAGAACTTCTCAAAGACGCAAACTTAATCTAATGAATGAAACCTCTCTAAGTCTATTAGAGAGGTTTTTTCGTATCTTTTGTTGAGGTGATAGATATGAATATCGTTAGAACGAAAACAGGAGAATTGATTCATGCCACACAAATTAAAGAAGATGAAGTTTACTTTTGCCCGGAATGCGGGGAAGAAGTAACAAAGAAGGTTTCCAGAAATGGAGTCGTGTTCTTTTCACATATTCCAAAGAAACATAGGCAGGAAGAAACGATCGCGCATCAAGAGGGGAAGCACTTAATACTTGAGAGCTTGAAAAGTCATGGGTTTCATGCAGAACTCGAACCTTATGTAGCGTCTATTGAACAAATTCCAGATATCATTGTGACAGAAAGAGAACATGCGTGGTGTATCGAGTATCAATGCAGTGTAATTCCTACAGAAGAGATAGTGGAACGAACCAGACATTTAGGAGAGGCTGGAATGTCGGTTGACTGGGTTTTAGGAGAGAAGTATGAAACTCAGCATAAACTGACAGACACCTTTAGTTACTTAATGAAGTATCATCCACAACTCGGGAATTTCCTTATTTTCTTTGTGAATGGAGAGATCATCTTTCATACGCAAATCAAGGTGAAGCCTCGCTCGCAGCAGATGACGTTTCAAGTCGTACGCGTGCCGCTTTTATCGTTCTCGTGGAAAAAGTGGAGAAAGATGGTCAAAGATTCACTTCCAGTAAAAGCGCACTTGAAGCCAGATGGGGCGATAGAATGGACACCAAGA